>JBGTAR010000336.1:0-6598 GCA_041749815.1 Terrimicrobiaceae bacterium | reverse complement strand
GCAAAGACGGTGGAGTTTGATGTGTCCCTCCATTCCACACCAGCGCTCCAGCCGGTTTGATTCCGCAAATCAAAAGTTTTTTCCAGGAGGAGGGCTCCACCATAAATCGTGGATTGATAAGCCGGTGTTTCGCGCCTTGCGTAAAAGGCGCGGGAGGTCCCTGTCACATCACTGGAAAACAACCAGGGATCGCTGAGGGTCGCGATGAGGCCATAACTTTTTGTTGAATAAAAGCCATCCAAAGAAAAGCGATTGAGTGAGCCCAAAAAATTCCGGTCCGAATAGCTGACTCCCACAAAGCCCTGATCCCATTGGCCATAACCGACAGTGGTTGAGATTTGTTTGGCGGGGGCCTCTTGGATTTTAAATTCGATATCCAAAGTGCCATCAGTTCTTGGTTCAAACACCGGCTCAATGTTTTCGAAGGCGGAGGTTTCCCACAAGCGACTAAGGGCCTTATCGAAGGCTTTGCCATTATACCGGGCCCCCGGCTTCACTCCGAGTCGTCGAAGAAAGGTGTTTTCGGTGACCGTGCCATTTCCCTGCACATGGATCCGCCCAATATGGAAAACAGGACCCGGATCTGCTTCGAGAACGATCGTGATTGTGGCATCATCCCCGCGTTCCACCTGAAAGCTGAGTTGGGGTTGAAAATGTCCTGCGTTTCTGAGGGCATCCGAAAGGCGGCCCCGCAGCAAAAGCTCATCACCCGCACGGTAGGGGGTCCCAACGATTTCGCGGAGAGACGCCACAACTTCCGGGGCAATCCCCTCCCCCAAAACCTTCACGTCCCGCAGCATGAAACGTCGTCCTTCATCCACAAGAAACGCCAGATTCACCCGACGAGGCCCCGGTATGGTCACCACGCTCACGGTCGCTTCAAGAAACCCTTCCTGGGCAAATGCCGCGGCCAGTCGCTCGGAGGCGACCCTTGTGGCACGCTCAAACAAAGGAATATTTCCAAAGGGCGTGAGCGTTTCCTGACGAAGGGCTGCCTCCGCAATGGATCGGCTTGTCTCGGAACTCATCGCCGATCCCCCTTCCACGGCAATCGTTCCAACGATTTGTCGTGTCCCCTGCTCCACTCGAAATATCAAGCGATCACCCAAAAACTCATAGGAAACCGCTGCATCCGAAAACCCCTCCTTCAACAAGACTTCACGAAAATAAAAGGCTGCGTCGTCCGCTGTGATCCTATCAACAGGGGGCGTCAAAGGAACATCATAACGGCGCAGGGCACTGCGTGCACGGGCTTGTTGCTGGGCTGACAGTCCCTCAATTTCCACCACGTTGGCAGGCCCCACTCCTGAGAGCAGAGTCATCCCTGCCACAACACCCGCCAGAACCAGTGCCCACATCGGAAGCACCCGCCTGATGCGTCCCAGTCCCGCTTTCATCACTCAGCGGAACCGAAAACGGTAGGTTGCTCCGATGTTATAAAACCCAAGGTCGTCCTGTTCGGTCATCACCGAGAGCCCTCTCCAGATTTGGAGCCGTGCGCGAAGGCCGGCCGCATCCCCGGGAAGTTGGGGAGGCACGGCGGAAACCTGAAGACGATTCAGCAAAGATTCAGTGTCCACGCCCCGGATGTCAAACTGACGCAGCAATGTCCGCAGCAGAAGCATCCCCCCCTGCCCGACTGCTGCCTCGCCAAATCCCGCTCCCGCATGAAAACCGGGAGCAATGCCCGTCGTGAGCAGAAGGATGATTGCCTCTTGGGAAAGCGGGGGGTCGGAACGCAACGTGAGATTACCTTCGGAAAGCGGCCCGATGGCGTGCAATCGAATGTCATAGTCCAAAGCCTGGGCAAAACCGCGGACGTCCAGGATCGGCATCCACGGATTGGATTCCATGAAATCGATGCGGCCCTCACGAATTTCCATGGTTGTGAACGGAAGGAAGGCCCGGGCCCCATAGAGCAGCACGTGTCCGACCGGCCATGGGTTGCCAAGAGTCCCGGTCACCACCAGATCCGGCTGAATTTCCCCTGCAGCAATATTGCCAATAATCTGAAATGGGGTGGTATTTTTGATGGAGACCTGCACGGTCCAGGCATCAAAAGGAGCGGGCACCATGCCTGAAAAGTTTGGAGCGGTGAACGGCCGTGCGGACTCTGATGGGGATGGTGCAATCAGCGGGGTGATTTCCAAGCGCCGGAAGAGACGTCCATCCACGATTCCCACACTCCCTTCGACACGCCCGCCCTCGTTGGAGCCTTTTGCCGTGAGGCTGATATCACTCCGCAGGCGGAAGTCGGTGCTTCGATGCAGCAACACTTTGCTTCCCTCCAACGTCAGGTCATAGATGGGATTCTGAAAATCTACCAAAGAAATTCCTCCGCTGATCTGGAAGGGACCAGCGCCGACCTCCCCGGTAAAATATTGAATTTGGAGCCCCTGGTTCACAAAACGAAACGAGGCTTCGATCTTCTCAATGGCAGGAACCTGTTCGGCCACTTCGATGTGGCCATTCTGAAGAAACAGCGAGCCTTGGAAATCCGGTGATGTCACCGTACCGGCGATATCAATTTGCGCTGACAAGCTGCCGGTCACGCTCTGTAAGCCGGGGAGAAAAGGGCGCAACAACGCAAGATCCGTTTGCGGAATGTCGATCTTCCCGGCAAGGTTTCCCTCCGGATTCATCAGCCGGGGGAGACCGTCGGGACCGGTTATTAGCCCAAGGGGAGCGGCGAGCGTGAGAGTGATGGGAGACAGGCCCTTCGGCAGGAGCACGCCGGAGGCCTTGGCCACACCATCCATGGCATCAACCGTCAGGCTCAGCTCGGAAACCGGCGCTGTGCCTTCCGTGGGGTGCAATCCCTTCCCTTTCACATCAGCTTTGATGACCAGGGAATCCGGTTTTCCAGAAGCCAGCACCTCTCCCCGCAAAGATCCCAAAATCGGGCTCTTCTGACCAAAGGACAAAAACAGATCCGCAAGATCAAGATCCCCAACCGTTTGCATCCGTGCGTGAAGGGCCGTCGCGGGAAGGATGGATTCGGAGAGCGTTTTCCCGACCATCATTTCGAAAGGATTCAGGGGCAGGAAAAGCTCTCCGGATGCCAGTTGCTTTTTGCCCCGACGAATCTCCACCTCATCCAACCGAATGCCCGACTCCGCAAGAGTCGCCTGCATCACCACGGAGGTGTTGTCCTTCTCCAACTCGAAGCCCCCAAAATAAATGTTTCCTGGGGAGTACGTGCCGGAGAATCGCCCGGTCATTCCTTCCGGAGTCCATTCGGAAATGAGCTGATCCAGGGCGATTTGAAAAGCTCCCGAATGGGCATTCCTGGTTCCGTCACCAGTCCACCGAAACTGAAGGCCACCACTTGTCACCGGCAGGGGATTTTCAGGAAGCCATGCATACTCGCCGAGGTCCTTAACCCGTCCCTGAAACTGACCGTTGTAAGTGTTGGGAAAACGCAGGGCAACGGCCCCCTCCCCGGTCACGTAATCACCGGAACTCCAGAGCTCAAGCCGCTGCACCCTCGCTTCACCGCCGGCAAAAAGCACATCGAGTTTTCCAGATTCCACAGACCGACCACGCACGGCCATCTTCGAGGCCTCCACCGAAAGAAAGCCATCCACCATTTTTGCTCGCCCGTTCAAAACCGCACTCACCGTCATCCGCCCACTCAGCTCATCAAATGGATGACCGAGGAGTTCGCCCAAAGCAGCCATGTCATAAATGGACGCTGAGACATTGAGAAGAAAGGGAGAGGAGGCCACATCTTTCCAATCGCCGGAGAGGGCAAGTTCGCCGTTTGCAGAAACGGAGTTCTCCTCCTGACGTAATTGCAATTCCCCAAGGGAAAGCCGACGGTTGATCAGGCTGACACTGGATTCCAGGGTTTTCCATCCCCTGTCCCCCCATCGGAAATCTTCAGCCGCCAATCGCAGCGACGCCTCCGCATCCAAGGGGCGATCAGGGTTCCCACGAAACGTGAATCTCCCTTCGGTGAGCACCCCCCGGGCCTTTCCTTCAAAACCAAAAAACTCCGACACTTCCGTAAAATCAAAGCCCGAGGCCCAAACGGCGGCGTCCACTCCGGGTTCTCCCCGCCATTCTCCAAAAAATGCCCCGCCACGCAGGGAACCTCCAAACACCACCGCATGCACGTCGACCCCAACGCCGCCGGGCCGGGAAAGTTGCACAGAAAGATTATCAATAGTCATCCCTTTCCGAATCGTCAGATCCGCAAGAAACGCTTCCCCATTTTTCCATGCCGTCGTGGACTGTTGGGCCGCAAAAACCTGACGAACATCTTCCAGCCGCAGTTCCATTCCGGCGGCTGTGAATTGACCCAGCGCCGCCTCATCGAAATCGGCATTCACATCGCGGATCCCAAAACTTCCCCCGTCCCATAAAACGTCATACCCGATGTTGCCCAAGACCAGCCGCTGAGGCAGCGCCCAAAGAACGTAATCGGCCTCCCTTTGACGCGCCGAGTCTGTCAGCCTCCGCATGGGTTCCCCCGACGGCAGCGCCTCCCTCCTCTGATCCATCACGATCCAACCGTCCATCACCGAGGCCTCCCTCAGAAGGCGACCCGACTTTCCAAACATCGCCATCGGCCAGTTCACAAAAATCTCAACACGCCCCAGCTTGGCCGCCGTGCGCGAAACGGCCGGATCTTTGGCTCGAACACGCACTTTTTCCAAAACCACAGGAGACCCAAGCCGGACGTTGATCTGACCGACTTCCACCACCAGCCCCACAGCTTCCCCCGCTGACGCGAGCCCGAAACGAATTGCCTTCTCAAGCAACAGCCCATGGAAAACGCAGACCACCACCAGGACAGCAGCCAACGTCGCGAACAGGAGGTATTTGCCTCTCTTGCGCTTGACGGGTTTGGGCTTGGGTTCTTTCACAATCCTGATCAATAGCCGCAGATACCCGTGTTTCGCAAGCTACGTGTCAGCGTCATTTGAAACAGAGGGTGATCAAAACTGGGGTCGATCGAGTGGCATTCTGAAACAGGAGAAGTCGGCGGTCAGGGGACTGACACGCCCTACCCAAGAGAACGATGAACTGACGCACGCGCGAAGCGCCCCTTTGCTGGTAGGGCTGGGCAGTCCCTTGCCCGCCGTCGCTTGACGCAGGGGGATGTCGGCGGTCAAGGGACTCGCCTTACCCATGAGAACGAGGGGCTGGCGCAGGCGCGAAGCGCCCAAGGCTTGTGATCTGGGACAGCGATGAGAAAGCCGAAAAAAATTATTCACCAGCACATCATTTTTCTATTGAACTACCTATACTTTCAGTATTTACTGAAACATATGGAAGCAAAAGATGAGCATGTGATTCTCGATGAGGCCAGGGAGGATTTTGTTTCGCAGTGGGGGGCGATTGGCAGCGCGTGGGGGATCAATCGCACCATGGCACAGATTCATGCTTTGCTCATGACGAATCCCCGTCCCATGAGCACGGATGAAATCATGGATGATTTGAAGATCAGTCGCGGCAATGCCAACACAAATCTCCGTGATCTGGCGGGCTGGGGGCTGATTCGTTCGGTTTTACGCAAGGGGGAGAGGAAGGAATTTTTCGAGGCGGAGAAGGATGTGTGGCGCATGTTTTGCATTATTGCGCGGGAGCGCAAGCGCCGGGAGATCACACCAGCCATGCAGGTGCTGAATCGCTGCGGAGAAAAAACCAAAGGGCTCAAAGGCCCGGAAGCCAAAGAGTTCCATCATCAGGTCACAGAACTTCTGGATTTCCTCAAACTGGGGGAACGGGTCCTGGAGACGGTGGCCTCGTCGGAACAAAACAAGATTCTCAAATTGGCCGCTCACTTCATGAAGAAGTGAAAAACCCTTTGCCCATATATTTCATTTTTTACTGAAACTACCATAATAAAAAAAACACAAATGCACCACATCATCCTCACCTACAGTCTCTATCTCATCATCAGCGTGGCGCTCACCATCTGGGTTGCGCACACCTTGTCGAAAAACGGCCGGGTCTTTTTGGTGGATTGTTTTCATCAGAATGTCGCCCTGGCGGACAGTGTGAACCATCTCTTGGTGGTGGGATTTTACCTGATCAATCTCGGGTTTATCGCCTTGCACCTAAAGCTGGGGATCCAGATTCAGGAAGCCCGCGGGGTTTTTGAGGCCCTGAGCGGAAAGTTGGGAACCGTTTTGTTGGCCTTGGGGGCGATGCATTTTTTTAATCTGCTCGTCTTCATGAAAGTTCGTCGCCGGGCGATGCTTGCAAACGTTCCTCCGCCAATTCCCGCAACGGGCCACATGGGAGTGACACAATTAAGGCGATCACCCTGTTTTATGATGCCCGGTGTGGACTGTGTCGAAGCGTGAGGGATTGGATGATGCGAGAAACGAAATTCGTGCCCCTGCACTTTGTGCCCTATGACAGTGCCCTGGCAGAGGAGGTGTTCCCGGACATTAGGAACTGGCACGCCGAACGGGAGATCCTCGCCCTCACGGATGAGGGGGAGTTTTATCAGGGGGCCGCAGCCTGGATTCTGTGTCTCTGGGCCACGGAGAAATACCGGGGCTGGTCGCAGCGATTAGCCAGTCCCCTGCTTCGACCATGGGCGGAAAAATTCTGCCGACTGGTCGCTGAAAACCGGCTGCGG
>JBGTAR010000335.1:0-3312 GCA_041749815.1 Terrimicrobiaceae bacterium | reverse complement strand
TCTTGCCACAGACCTTGCAAACGAATAATGAACTCCCATGATTGCAGGTATTGATCTTGGTACGACGAACTCCCTCATCGGTGTGATGGATTCGGGATTTCCCATTCTGATCGCGGATGCTGCGGGGCGAAGACTTCTGCCTTCCGCTGTGCGATTTGACGATGAGGGGGTTCCAATTGTTGGCTGGGAAGCGCTGGATGAGCGAAAACTGGCCGTCACCTCCGTGAAGCGCCTCATCGGGACGAGGGTGGGGGATTGCGCGGCGGTTCCCTTCCAAATGGGCAAAAGTGGTGAGCCGATTCGCTTGTGCGTGGGAGGTCAGGAACGCAGCCCGGAAGATCTTTCCGCGATCATTCTCCAAAAACTCAAGGCTCAGGCCGAAGCAGCGCTTTCTGCCAAAATCGAGCGGGTCGTGATCACCGTCCCCGCCTACTTTAATGATGCCCAGCGATCCGTGACCAAACGAGCCGGAGAACTTGCCGGGTTGGTTGTCGAGCGTCTTCTGCCCGAACCAACAGCGGCCGCTCTGGCTTTCGGCCTCGACAAATTGGAGGACTCGTCCCGTGTGGCCGTTTTTGATTTGGGTGGCGGCACCTTCGATATTTCAATTCTGGATTTACAGGAAGGGGTTTTTCACGTTCTGGCGACCCAGGGTGACACCCGCCTGGGAGGTGATGATTTTGATGCGGCCATCGCCAGCGAGTTTCACATTCCGGCCTCGGAAGCGGAAGCCCTCAAACGGCAAACCGATCTCCCCGAAGAACAGCAGAGCCGCATCCGTCAGGTCTGCCTGCCCATTCTTGAACGCACCCGCCGTCATTGCGAACGGGCCATGTTGGATGCCGGTATCCAGGCCTCGGATTTGAACGAGGTCATTCTGGTGGGCGGTGCCACGCGTATGCCCATCGTGCGCGAGTTTGTTGCCGGGCTTTTCGGGCGCGAACCCAATACAAGTCAACATCCTGACGAAGCCGTGGCCATTGGCGCGGTGATTCAAGCGGGGATTCTGGAGGGGTCGATTCAGAACGTGACCCTGCTCGACGTGACCCCACTTTCCCTTGGCATCGAAACCTTTGGAGGACTGATGAATATCATCATCCCCCGAAATACCACCATTCCGGTCAAAGCTGGCGAGATGTTCACTAATGCCGTCACCAACCAAACCGGGATGCGGATTTCCGTTCTTCAGGGCGAACGGGAAATGGCAGGCGACAATTGGAAGCTTGGTGAGTTTGCCGTGGATTTCCCGCCGATGCCCAAAGGCCAGGCCCGAGTCGGTGTTCAGTTCGAGATCGATGCCAATGGCATCCTGCATGTGTTGGCCCGGGATACGGTCACAGGCAAAGACTCAACTCTCGAGCTTTCAAGCGCGGTGGACGTCTCGGATGAAGCCTTGGAAAAAATGCTCGCCGATTCGCTGGAACACGCCTTTGAGGATATGGATGATCGTCAATTCGCCGAGGCCAAACTCAAAGCGGATGAGATGCTCCCCGCCATCGAGGTGGCTCTAGCCTCGGTGGAGGTGGATCCTGCGGAGTTGCAAGCCATCAGGGAGGCCGAACAAGCTGTTCGTAAAGCTGTCGAGAACCGCTCCCTTCAGAAACTCAAATCCTCGCTGGCCCGCCTCGATGATGCCACGCAGTCCCTCGCTGCCCGGCTCATGGAAAAGGCCATGTCCTCGGCGGGTGGGGACCAATAGTTCCGTTCAGCTCACAAGGAACCCAATCTAAAGTTTTTTAGCCTCGTTCAGGGGGGCGGGTTTTCGAAAATCGTCGGCATTGCGGAAGGCGTTGGCGACAAGCCGGGCTCCAAGGATGGTGACGAGGGCGGTGAAGACCAGGCTCGCGATCCAGATTCCGATGGTGAACGGATCCTGAGGGTCAGACCCGGACTTGGCCGCTGCGACTTTGCCGAGGACGGCTCCGGCGTAGGAATAAGCGGCACTTAGGGGGAGAAAACCCACAAACGAGGACAGCAAAAACGTGGAGCCGTGGATGCGTGTGAGGCCTGCGGCATAGCTGACGATGCTGTGCGGGAAGACCGGCGAGAACCGGCTCAGCAGGATGAGAGGCCACCCCCGAACGCCGATGGCATGAGCCAGGGATTGGAATCGGGGGCGGGACTCGAGGCGTTTTTCAATCCAATGACGGGCCAGATATCGGCTGGTAAAAAAGTTGAGTGCCGCTCCAATGGTGGACGCCAGCGCCACAAGCACCGTGCCCTCAGCCCACCCGTAGACGGCTCCGGCTCCCAGGGTGAGAATCGAACCGGGTAGAAACAGCGCACCCAGCACCACGTAAAGCACGACAAACCAGACCGCCCCCATGGTGCCATGATCCCGGATCCACTCCATGCTTTGCGTCAGCCACTCGGCCCAGGTTTCGGTCATAAATCAGTATTTTCGGGGATCAGAAGAGTTTTCCGGCAGTGTTTTTTGCACAGGGGCTTGAACTCAAGCCCTCGGAACTTTATCCCAGCCATGTTGTGATTCGTCGAGCCAAACCTCCATGGGCAGAAATCGCCATCCTTGTGGTGGCCGTTTTTTTGCGCCTTTGGATCCTGGATGTGAAGCCGGCGCACTTTGATGAAGGCGTGAATGGCTGGTTCGCCGATCAAATGACGCAGCAGGGATATTACCGGTATGACCCCACCAACTACCACGGTCCGCTGCACATGTATGCGGTTTTTGTTTCGCAGACCCTGTTTGGCCGCAATCTCTGGGCACTGCGCCTGCCGGCGGTGCTGGCCAGCGTGCTGGCGGTGTGGGCACTCCTTCGCCTGGCCCCCTACCTCGGAAGATTTCCCGCCCGCTTTGCCGCGCTCGCGATGGCGGTTTCTCCCGCGTATGTCTTTTTTGGGCGCTATTCGATCCATGAGTCCTGGTTGGTATTTTTTCTGGCAGTCACGCTCTCTGGAATTTTCGGTCTCTGGCAGTTTGGCTCCCGGCAAGCTTTGTGGGCCGTTGCCGCCGGACTCATTGGGCTCGTTCTCACCAAAGAAACCTATTTTATCCATGTGGGATGTTTCCTTCTCGCCTTCCCTTGCCTCTGGCTCTGGCAGCGGGTGGTGCCATCTTCGCCTGACCTGAAGTTTGCCTCACCCCGGTGGAGCCAGTCGGATTTGTGGAATGTCGTGGCGGTTTCAGTGATCGTCATCCTGCTTTTCTACTCGGGCTTCCTTTTGGATTTTCGCGCCATCAGCGGACTTTATGAAACGTATGCCGCGTGGTTTCAAACCGGTATCACCGCTGGGGGTCATGAAAAAACCACCTATGAAATTGGCCCTTTCAATTATTACTGGTTGGCGCTGATG
>JBGTAR010000334.1:0-3375 GCA_041749815.1 Terrimicrobiaceae bacterium | reverse complement strand
GATTGATGATTCCCGATTGTTGATTTTTTATCGGTGAAGTCCAATCGCAACGTTTTAAGGCCCTTCAACATTCAAAAATCAACAATAATCAATCGAAAATAGCTCGCATAAAATGCCCTCTGTAAGGCGGGCTACACTAGTTGATGTTGAACGAAAAGGAAATGTAGGAGAACTACGCTCCGACGATCCTCAACTTGCAAACATTAAAGACTATATCGCAAAGGCTTCAGAAGTTCGCAAGGTTAGTGTCCTAAATACTATGCGAATTAATGAATTCACTTTTCCTATTTATCATGAAACCCTAGCTTCCTTTTCCGCTGCCGAAATAATTACCAAACTAATATTAAGTGCGATTGAAAATAATAAAAAACTAACAGATTCTCAAAAAGATGTGCTTTTCCATATCGGTGCAGATTCCTTGTTTAAACACATTGAGGATTCTCATGAGACCACGATGACTCAATATACTCTTTATGCACTTAACCCAACCAAAACTGTTGCTCTTATGGCTGATGCCATCTCGTCTGGTAAAATTAATCAAAAGACTGTGATAAATAGTTTTATGAATTTTCTTAAAAAAAGAGACGCCGTCGCATATTCAAAATTGTTGGTTGATCTTGCGCCTTTTCTTCCTTCAAAGAGTGAGCCGTAAAAGGGAAGATTTATTGACCTAATCTCGCATAAGACAGAGAATCGCCTTCTCGATCTGCAGATTCTTGAGCATTGGAGATTTTCAAACAGAAGAAAGGGCGTCCCGTGGGACGCCCTTCTGTTTTTAGAGGGGTTCATGAGAGTCAGCGAGACGCGTGACTTCAAGATACCCCATCCAGATTCTTTTTTCGAGTGGCGTGGAAACGCTTTCGAGAATGTCGAGGCAGCAAAGTCCAGAAATCGGGGACATAGGTAACATTACGCTTGCCCTGGGCTGTTGGATATAGCCCCATTCGGAGCTTAAGTTAGTGTCATTCTGGACCGACCCCTTCGGCTGTTCCCTGGCCGGTGTGGAGGAGGTCGGCGAGGGGGGCTTCCTTGTCACTGCGGATGCGGTAGAAAAAGTCGTCTTCTCCGCGGTGGAGATCAATCCAACTTAGAAATTGAAGGGACATCAGCAGTTTGTGCAGGGTTTTGGGTGAGGAGAAGTGGAAGCCCAGTTCGGAGACGGTGATGCGTCCGGTTTCAGCCATGACGGCGAGGAGTCTTGCCGCCTCGGATTTTTCGTGGCGTGAAAGTTTGAGGCGGGCATCGAGTTGGTCGCCAATCGAGAATGTGAAGGTTGCGGGGAGGAGGAGAAATTCGGGGATCAGATGCCATCCGATGACGGGTCGGTCCGGGGGAGGACGGAAACGTTTGAACCAGCGGGAAAGCCCTCCCCAGATGAGAAGCGCGGCCGCAATGCCACCAAACGCAGGATTCAACCATGTGGGGAAGGTCGCCGTTTCGCCTTGCGTGATGGTTTCAAAGAGAAGCACCAAGGCACCAAAAATGCCGTAAAAAAACACCCAAGCCAGCCATGCAAAAAAAAGGCCGGCGGCGGCTGCCAGCCAGCAATGACGGTTGTGATCTCGAAGGCCGCTGGCAATCGCTTGTTCGAGGGGTTTCACAGGAGGCCGGCTCCGCGGTAGCCATCCGGGTCGATTTCGACTTCTGCGAACCCAGCATCTTTGAGGGCGGAAACGGCTTCGGTTTTTAAGTGTTGGAGTTTCTCAAGCTCCGACGGAGCCACTTGGATCAAAGCCCGCGCGGGAGATGTGCCCTGCAGGCGAACTCGAACGATTTCAAAACCCATATCGTGAAGGGCTTCCTCAGCGTGTTCGACCAAGGTGATTGCTTCCCGCGTCACCGGAGTGCCGTGAGGAATCCTTGAGGAGAGGCAGGGTTGCGCCGGCATGTCGGCGGAAGAGAGTCCCAGAAATTTGGCCAGGGTTCGCACCTCGGTCTTGCCGAGTCCAGCGTCACGCAAGGGGGCCACCACGGAGAAAGCCTTGGCGGCCGCGCTTCCTGGACGAAGGTGGGGAGCGTCATCCGCATTTTCGCCATAGGCGATGGAGGCAAATCCTCGATCCGCGGCAAGTTGGTCCATTTTTTCAAAAAGTTCCGCTTTACAGAAATAGCAGCGATTGGGGGGGTTGGCAGAATATTGATCGTCATCAAACTCACCGGTTTTTAAAACCTCCAGGGGCATATTGAGGCTGCTGGCCTGTTCGATTGCGGCGGCGAGCGATCGGCGTGGCAGGCTGGGACTGTCGGCGATGACTCCCAATGCCTCGGTGCCCAGGGTCTGATGCGCGATGGCCAGCAGGCACGAACTGTCCACTCCCCCCGAGTAGGCCACCAGGAGGGGTTTGCGGCTTCCCAGCGCCAGGGTGAGTTTGGTGACCTTCCCAGCCAGTTCGTCGTGACCTTCAGCCAGTAATTTTTTCGCGAGAGTCATCGGAATATCAAAGTCCAAGACGGTGGAATAACGCATCGAGGGGAAGTTGAAGGCCAATAAAAAATGCCCCGAAGTCATCGTATTTGGCACCGACCTCATCAAAGCGCATTTCGTAAACAAAGTCTTTGATCGGGGTTGTGGAATGCGCAAACAGCGTCACGCCCCATTCCATATCATCCATGGCGGAGGACCCAGTGATCAACTGTTGCACCTTGCCTTCATAGGTTTCGCCGATCCTTGCCTGCGCACCCATGAGTTTTTTGCGCGTGGCGAAATCGAGCTCATACCAATTTTTTCCATCAGCGCGGCGTTTGCTCATTGGGTAAAAGCAGATCACCGGCCAATCGGGCAGATGGGGTTCAAGACGTTCCTTTTCATCTTTGTCCCGCTTGACACGAAAGGCCTCAATTTTTTTCTCAAATGCTCTCGAACCCGAAGTCAGGGCCTCCTCGCGCTCCAAAGTTGCGGCATATTCTGTTTCTGTGGTTGAGTATTCACCTCGCTCCGTAACCGAGAGGTAGGCAAATTCGGGGCTGAGAATGTCAGGCCCCAAAGAGAGGGTGAGGCGTTTTGCAAAGGCATCGGCGACATGGAGGTCCGGGGTTACCAGCAGGAACCCCAGGTCGGCTTTGGGAGTCACCACGCTGAAGGTCAGGAGCTGCGTGTCCGGTTCGGCACGGATTTCCTGGACCAGGGAGGCCATCGCCGTTTTGGCCTCGATTTTAGAACGAGGATCAAGGAGGTCCCACTGCCCCTGTTCGATGCTGAAAAACAGGTGGAGAACGTGACGCCCCTCGGTGAGTAGGATCGGTTCGTTGGCGTTTGGCATGAATTTTGTGGGTGGGAAATGGTGACTTTCCGAAAAAACGGTTGCATTCCAAGCAGTCGTGTCTGATTCTCGGTTCTTAAAGAATTATCACTTATGGCAGACGTCGCAAACAAGT
>JBGTAR010000333.1:0-7054 GCA_041749815.1 Terrimicrobiaceae bacterium | reverse complement strand
CTCCGGCTGAATAGCAAGGAAAAAGGCTCTGAGCTTTTCCGGCTCGACAAATTTGCGGAGCATCATTTCCCTGGCATCCAGCAGGTCCCGAGGATGTCCACGTTCGATTTTTGACAGAACTTGGGAATAGGGGTCGAAGTGCAAGAAATCGATGAGTCCTATTCGCGCTACAAAAAGGCTGCGCTCCTGCCATCCGGGAAGAGCTGGGATAAATAGGTCGGGGCTGGCGAGTTCGACATTGATGTCCAGTCGGTCCTTGAGAAGAGCAATGGCCTCGAAGAAGCCCTTTGGCTCGGGCTCTGCTTTGAGGTCCACATCGATGGTTGTTTCTCTCCAGCCGTTGAGAACGGCCGTGGCTCCGCCCACAAGGTAGATCCGCCCGGTTCCTTTCACGATGGCCGCCAGTTCGCGAATGAACTCCTGAATTTTCTCGCTGTTGGCAATGGCTCTCATGCCCGGATTCTGGCCTTGAATGATGACCAAGGCAACATTTCAGGAGGAGACCGGAGGGTGGCGGAAGCCGGCGGGACGCCAGCGGTCCCAGGCGTGAGAAGTCATAAATCCTGCAAAGCCTGTCAGCTTGTCGAAAACGACTTTTCATGGCTGGTTGAGCCGGATGCGGGTGGTGAAGGTTTGCTGGGCGTTCGTCAGAGTGTCCGGGGGATTCAAACCGGTCCAGTCGGTTTTGGATGTGAAGCGTTTGGCAGCGTCTTGGTT
Source organism: Terrimicrobiaceae bacterium (assembly GCA_041749815.1). Lineage (GTDB taxonomy): Bacteria > Verrucomicrobiota > Verrucomicrobiia > Chthoniobacterales > Terrimicrobiaceae > JAJTZA01. The sequence continues at coordinate 6,337 of JBGTAR010000333.1, read as the reverse complement.
CACGGCGGTGACCGTGAGTTCCACCAAGTCCGGCATGGCTTTGTTCGTGCTGGGGACAAATGGCACGTAGGCGTTATTGCTGAAGGCGTAAGGCGTGACCTTGAACTCACGGATATTGCGGGCAAGAAGTTCGGATCGGGCCCCGGCCAGTGGGACGCCAGCGAAGTTGCTGCCTCCCCCGAGCCTGGCAAAGGTGTCATCGCTGGAAACAAAAAAACGATACAGGTTCAGGGTTCGATTTTCGGCTCCTGTGAGGCGTTCGAAACCCAAAAAATATCCCACTTCACAGATATCACTTTTATTTTTTCCGTCTTCTTGAGCATTGACGGGCAGTGCTGTCAGAAAGAAGGCAGCGCTTGCACTGTTTGTGTTGGTTTCAGCACCCAAGGGCGCTTTGGCAAATGCACCGTCCTCATTAAGAAGAAAGAAGTTTGTGTTGGTGGTTGCCAGGACATTTCGGAGATCACGGGACATGATTCCGAGGGCGGCCCGGGCTTCGCGGTAGGCATCCACGCGATTTTCACTGTCCCGCCAAAGTTTGGTGGCAGAGTCCACAAGGCCAAGCATCATGACCACAAGGAGCGATAGCACCGCCATAGCGACAAGAAGCTCGATCAGGCTGAAGGCGGATTTTTTGACAGCTGCAACGGATTTCGCGAAGCGGAAACGGCCAGGCTTTCCATCGACAGAATGAACAGAATTCGGTTTGAATGTTCGGAACTTCTTTTTGAACTCCAGCTTCTGTGTACCGAAGTTGAGCAGGAGCCCCTCTTCCTTTTTTGTTCCAGAGAGGTAATTGACGACCTGCACCTCGTGTGCGGAATTCAAGGTTTGTACGGCTTTGAGTTCAACCACCAGAGAATCTTCCACAAGAAAATCGGCTCTAAACTCACCGACGTTGTGACCCCGGTAATCGACCACGAGAGGTTGTTGCCGGCTGTAACGTATGCCGGCTTCCTGCAGCTCAATCTCCAGGGCATTTTCATACACATTCTCAACATAGCCAGCTCCCAGCCCGGAGTGAACTTTCATCGCCAATCCAATTACCCTGCCAGCCAAATCATAATCTTTTGTCATTCTGTTCATTCTGTTGATTCTGTCAGAAAAAACGCCCTCATTGCCGCATGAGGGTGATGAAGGTGTATTTCGAGCGGTTGGCGGCAGCGGCTTGGGCGGGTGTTTCGACATCAACCTGGACGCGGGCCAATCCGGAGGCCGGGATGTTGGGGGTGGAGGAGACCGAGGCCAGGTAGATGGCATTGGCGTTCGTGCCGGCACCAATGGGCGCCCCGCTCACGTCAAAGCTCACCGTGTTTGACCATGCGTTGGTGAAGGAGGGCTGCGGAGTTACAAAACTTGTGGGATCAAGAAGGTTGGTGCCGATTGCAATAAGCAGGTTTGTGCGTGGGCTGGCTTTGAGGTCATTAAAAATTTGCTGGGCGATGAAGGTTGCCCGGGTTTCTCGCTGACTCTCCTGGGCAGATTTCAGAGCCACAGGGAAAAGTCCCATGATGCCAGTGATGGCAAACGCGATGACGGCAAGAGCCAAGACCACTTCAATGAGGCTGAAGGCAGAAATTTTGACAGGATTTACAGGATTTTCAGGATTAATGGGAAGAACAGGACGGAAATGTCTTGAGCCTGTCAGCCCGCCTGAATCTAAAATCCTGTTTATCCTGAAAATCATAGAAATCCTGTCAAAAAAACCTCAGGTACCTGTCACATCGAGCTGGACACGTCCTGTGTAGCGCGAAATCGTGATTTTTTCGAAAAGACCGGCTGAGGAGTTTTGTTCTGCGGCATTTCGGGTAAAATTATCCTGTCCGTTGGCAAAATAGCCCTCATAGAGGAAGACTTGAAGCGGGCTCGAACCTCCTTCAACAACTCCTGAGCTGTTAAAGGCGATCACGGGGAAGGTTGTTGCACCTGAGTGGGCCGCGCCAACAAGACTGGCCAATTCGGGGAATTCTTGGCCCGCAGAAGCACCAGTTGGCACCAAGCTGGACTCAACCCTCTTGAACGCCACATTCTTTGGAAGGCGCGTCCACCGTTTGAGAATTACATAAGGCTTGCCTTGGTTCACTTCCTCCTCAGATCCGGTTCGGAAGACAATCAGACCCGAATACCTCATCTCGGGATCCGGGAAATTGGCGGGTGCAAATCCCACATAAACGGTTTGCCCACTTTCCAAGGCCGCCACCCTCGCCTGCTCAAAGGTGTTCATCACCATGGTCACGGCACCACGGCGACCAGCAGAGCTTCCCCACCCGGAAAGGGCCGGCAGGAGCAGGCTCATCATCAGGGCAATCATGGCGACAACAACCAAAAGCTCAACTAATGAAAATCCAGTAGTTTTGGCTCTCTTCGCCCTATACGTGTCAATACAGTGTATATTCGCAGTCATGTCATTTTATATTCAGAAACATAGCTAGGACCATGCCATTTGGAAAATTTTCTTTTGTTACGTATTTGTCACATAAGCAGCGAATCTATCCTTGACATCAGGTGGTGGGTCAAACTATTTTGAGACCATGAAGAAAATCCTTTTCTCAGCAGTCGTGACCTTGCTTGCTCTGGGCTCTGACGTGGGTCTTGCAATGAACTTTATCCCATTGGATTTCAATAAGTCCCTCGCCAGGGAAAGTTCCGACGATGTGGGGATGCTGCCAGGGATTACTTCAGCCTACCAAAATCAAGTGGGAATTCTTGTCAACCCGAACTTGGACCAACGTGATGATGCCATCCGCCCAGACAAATTGACGGTAAATGGTTCTATTGCTGCACTTTTTGAAGGCAAAAGTGGAACTGAACTCTCAAGCATCGCAGCCTCCGCAGCCAAGGCCAACCCAAGTCAGGCCGCAGCGATTGGAACAGCAGCCGTAAAACGGAATATTGCGACCGGCGGCTCACCAAATCTTGATTACGATATTGCCAGTGCAATCATCAACTCAGGGGGAGAAAGCCTTTCACCTGACACCGTGGCTTCTTTGATAGGTGTTGGAACAAACCGCCTTCAAGAAAAAGCCCTCGACCAGAAAGTGCGCCGCCTTCGCAGTGATTATCTCTCATACTTCACGAATTCAGGAGCTCCTGCTTATGTGTATGATGGCAAAAATTCCGTGCCTGTTGACGGTGGAAGCGCCCCAAGCAAAGAAGCTGCCAATGCAGCGAAGGCTCTCGACACCCAATTGGTCTACTACAACATTGCCTACGCAATGAATCTCGGGGACAATCTCTATTCATCCGCTTTGAACAGCTGGTCCACTCCACTTGCAGCCTCCATCGACACGAATCCTTTTTTCACTGGTGACCAAGGCATCAACAACGTCGGAGCCCAATTTGGCGGCGGCGGAGGTGGCGGCGGCAGCGGTGATGGCAATGGCGACGGTGGTGGAAGTGGTGGCGGCTCGCCTGATGATCCTCCGCCTCCAAGCTCCTAAGATCATTTTTCATTGTTGGTTTGAAATCAGCCCGGCTCAGAAATGACCGGGCTGGTTTTTTTTGGTTGTGATACCAACTCATGGAAACAACCAGACGCTATGGTGACGTAGAAAAACAGGAGAGCAGGCGCCCCACCCGTGAGCAGCGCGCATACGCTCGCATTGTCAAAACACAAGCGATCCGGCATCGAGCAGTTTCAGAGATGTTGTCGAAGAGCAAACAAGGCGCCTTTGGTAAAATGGCCCATTCCAGATGACGCAACCCACCTTCTCACGGGGCGCGGAGCTATGGATAGACCGCTTTAGTTTCGTGAGGCTGGCGCAGGAAGGCCTGAGATTTTTGTACCTGGCAAAATCCCTTGATCTGAGAACCAGCCTCTTCGGACTTCCAGAGCAAAAGCAATATTCGGGAAGCGGCTATTTACCGGCCGCTCGACATGCGGTTCAAGGTCATGAATCTCCAAAATGACCCCTGCCGGGCTAATGTAAGCAATGGAGAGGGGGATGAGCGTGTTTTTCATCCAGAAGGAGGCAGGAGCAACGCGTGGCATCACAAAAAGCATTCCAGCATTCTCCTCAAGGGATTCACGAAACATGAGACCCATGGTCTGCTCTTGAACCTCATCAGCGACTTCCGCTTTCAGGGAATGATCATTGAGCTTCAGGGTGATGGTTGGAAGGGGGGGTTGGGCACCATCCCTGGCAAGCAAAACGGATGGAAAAAGCAGCAGAAAAAGCAGTTGTCTCATGCGAGCAAGATAGTCGGCGTTTCAATTTTTTCCATAGTAGAAAACTTGCTTCTGTCTTGAGAAGGTGTGATTCAAAGTGGCTGTGGAACTGCGCCGCAACGACCGAGATTTCCATTCAGAATTTATCATTAAAAATTCAAAATTCCCCCTCTCCCTCCTATCGGCCTGTCAGGACAGGAACAAACTGATACCACTGATCAGGCGCACGGAGGATTTCTGAAAACAGGGCGGCGGCAAGGGCGCTCGTGCAACGTTCGATTTCCTGATTCCGCAGGGAATGCGTCACTTTTTCTGTGCGCAGAGGTGGCAGCGCGGCCACGCGATATTTTCCATCGGGCCGAAGCGATACGGCCACAGGAATAATAGGCACACCCGTGAGCAGCGAGAGCACCGCCGGCGAACTTGAGAAAAGGATTTGTCCCCCAGGAAGGTCCACGGGAATACCATGACTCCCCATCGGTCGGTCGGCGAGCATGGCTACGAGACGCCCCTCCGCAAGAGCTCGTTGTGCGATCAAAGACGAGAAGGGATCAGCCCCCACTTGGATGGTATCCCCTCCCCACCTGGCTCGCCATGCTGCACGCCATGCGGAGAGGGCCGGCGTGGGTTCGGCCATGGTGGCCGCAGTGACGGGAAGTCCCATCTTTGCAAGAACAACCCCTCCATATTCAAAAAACCCAAAGTGTCCGGTTGCCAGGATCGCACCACCTGATTGAGCCGCGGCGATCAGATGTTCTTTCCCCACAAATTCCCCACACAAGGAGAGAGCCTTTTCTTCATCCATGGAATGCAAGGCGATATAATCAGAAATACAAATAGCGAAATTGCGGAACAGGCGTTTTGCCGAAGCCGGAGGAATGCCGGGGTCCAACAGCCTCAGATTGTTGTGCACGGTGGTCACAACGCCTTTCTGCGTGGCCGCGTAATAAGCCGCCACCCCCCGCGTCACCAGACGAGCAATGGGGAGTCCAAATTTTGGAAGCAGCCAACTGGTGAAAGAAAAAAATCGATCGGTGTAGAGATAACGATACACCCATTTTTCTGTGTGCAGGGACATCGTCAGATCAAGCTGGCTGGGGATGGAATCACACACTGATATCCCTCCTGGTGGAGTGACTTCAACAGCAGGGACAAGGTCATGATCCGCTGCCTTGAGCGATCACCCTCATGGAGAAGCACGATGGCACCGGGCGACAGCTGTGAGAAGATGGACTGCACAATCGCGGAGGGCGCACGGGGACACCCATCAGAGCCGGCCGCTGACCAACCAACAACCTTCAACCCCACTTCATTCGCCGCCGGATGAACCCCTGAGGAACACATTCCAACGGGGGGCCTGAAAAATCGGGGCCGTTGCCCGGTGGCAGCGCGAAGCGAATCGGAGGCAGACAAAATCTCCCGACGCACCAAGAAGGGTGGCAGCACCCACCAAAGGGCCGAAGGGTGTGAGGCGGAATGATTCTCAATACCATGTCCGCGTCGGAGGATTTCCCGGCAAAGCATACGATGGGCTTCCACCTGACGGCCAATGACAAAAAAGGTGGCCTTGGCACCATACTGATCCAGCAGGTCAAGGAAGGCTGGAGTGCTCTCAGGGTGAGGACCATCGTCAATCGTAAGCCAGACCTCTTTTTTTGTTGTTGAGAAACGCGTCAGAACGGGCCCATGCCATTGGCAGTTGCGTCGAAGGGTTGGCGCAATCCACAAGGCTGTGAGCAACATTCCGGAGAAATGCCAGGCGGTCCCCTTCGAGCGAAGAAGCGCGCCGAGAGCTGCCAATCGGGCAAGGGTTAGGACAAGCCGTTTAGGGTTTTCCATTTTTGGCGGAGTTTCCACACCCGCAGCAGCTGCGGCAACATCAGAAGACAGAGGCGGATGTGGGTTTTAACGAGAAGAAGATTGTCGCGCATGTATGCGAAGTGACTGACCCCGCCTTCTTTGGGTGGCGGGTAAAAGACAGGGACTGGTCGGTTGATGGGTTGCACACCGGCCCAAAAAAGCCGCACCGCCAACTCGGTGTCAAAATCGAAACGGCGGCCATGGACGGTTTGAGACATCACCTCCAACGATTTTTCAATCGGATAGAGGCGAAAACCAAAAAGAGAGTCCCGCACCCCACCCCAAAGCGTCTCCAACTCAGCAAAAAAA
>JBGTAR010000332.1:0-8814 GCA_041749815.1 Terrimicrobiaceae bacterium | reverse complement strand
TTGGCCCGGGCCACGAGGTCAACGATCAGGTCGTGGTCCTTGGTGAGTTGCTCAAGTTTGGCTTCGCCATCACGGATGTCGAAGTCGATGTAGGTGATCTCGCCGCTCTTGACGGTGTCGTCGAGTTTTTCGCGGTCGATATCGAGGGCGGTGATTTCGTGCTGCCCGTCACGGACGAGGCGTTCGGTAAGGTTTGCGCCGATGAATCCACCGGCACCCAAAAGAAGGATCTTCATGAAGGATGTATTGGCTACTGCGTGAGCCATCCCATCGTCAACCGTGTTTCTTTAGGCGGAAAACGCAGAGGGATGCTCAAAAATGAGTTTGCGGTAGTGTCCGCCGAGATGTCGAGCCATCATTTTCAGGACGTTGATGCCGTAGGGGATGGGTTTGAGGCTGGAGACCTCGTCGTCGTAGCGCGTCGGGATGGGCAACTGGGCGCATTCCATGCCGAGCAAATGGGCGAGGACAATCATCTCGGCGTCGAAATTGTAGTTGTTCTGAAGTTTTTCGAAGGGGGCACGCTCCAGGAGTCTGCGGGAGTAGAGCATGTAACCGCTGTGGAATTCTGCCATCTGCGTCTGGAAAACAATGTTTTCCATGCTGGTGAGTACGCGATTGGGAATGTAGCGGACGAGTGGCATCCCGCCTTCCCGTGCGCCACCGGCCACCATACGGGAGCCCTGGACGATGTGAGAGCGTCCCTCGATGATGGGCTGCATGAGGTCGAGGACCTTCTCGGGGGCGTATTGGCCGTCGGAATGGACGATGGCAAAAACGCCCGCGCCGAGTTCCAGTCCGCGCTTGAGGCCGGTTTTTTGCGCTCCGCCGTACCCTTGGTTGACCTCATGATGAACGACGTCGAGACCCGGCCAATCGGCCTTGAGGGACTCGGCCACTTCGCCAGTGTTGTCCGGGCTTTTGTCGTTCACGATGATCGCCACGCCGTTGTCCCAGAAGGCTTGAGGGATCCGCAGAAGAACTTTCGGCAAAGTGGCGGCGGCGCGATGGGACGGGATGATGATGGCCTTTTTCATGAACAAGTCTCCATCAAACGGGGGGCGCGCCTTGCGGTCAAGCGGGCGTATTTGGCGGACTTGCAGAATCCAGGAGCGGTGGAATTTTTCCGTTTCCCGCGGAAGAACAATTTGGCAGATTTGCCGCCTTGAGTGAGGACACCAAAGGAAAACGCAAACCGCCGCGCGGGGGCTACCGTGCAGGTATGCGCCGCGACGCGCTCCGGCGCCGCCTTAAGTTGGTGGGCCTGATCATCATTGGCGGAGCTCTCGCCGCCGGCCTGATTTATCTCAATGTTGTCCGCTGAGGGCGGGAATCACAGCCCCTGTGAGCGGGCGAGTTTTTCGAGTTCGACCTGGAAATCCATCACGTCCTGCTGGCTGGGTCGGTAGCCCGCGGTGTTGGGGTCCAGACCGAGGCGGCCGGTTTGGTCGAGATACCACCCTGCGGTTTCCCCATCACTGAAGACGGCACGTCCGCTGATCATGGCGCCGGGGCGGGTAATCTGGTCGATCGTGACGCTGACTTTGCCGGTCGGAATGGGAACTTCGGGCTCGGGTGCCGGAGTGGGTTCGGCCGGAACCTCGGGCTCAACAAAGTTGAGTTTCAGGTCGTCGGCGAGCAGGCGGGTCTCCAGGTAGGTGAGAGAGATCTGCAGTTCTTCCTTGAGGCGTTTCTGCAGATCAGACGGGCCCGCGCCCGCTTCGATCCATTGGAGAACGATGGCTTTTTGTTCGTCGGTAAGAGTCATGGAAAATGCGATATAAAACGTTGAAGGCTGATAGACCAAATCGCCCATCAACAATCAACTCTCAACCATGCGGATGGGAATCTGACGTTGTCCGCGACGGGTCAACCGCCTAACCTCCGGCGATGGCGGGGACAATACTGATCTCGTCGCCTTCTTTCACAACCGTGGCCTTGCCGTTGAGGTGACGGATGTCCTCGTCGTTCACGTAGATGAGGACAAAGCGGCGGACTTCGCCCGTTTCGTCGCACAGGCGCTCGTTCAGTCCGGGGTAGCTCGTGTCGAGGCTGTTGAGGATTTCGGCGATGGTCGTGCCCTCGGCGGTGACGACCTCGTTTTCTCCGGTGAGTTTCCGGAGCGGAGTGGGAATGCGAACGGTAGTAGCCATGAGAAAGGAGTTTTGAGGTTTGGGTTTTAAGCGGGGAGGGCGCTGAGTTCGTCGGCGATGAGGGCTTCGAATTCGCGCAGGCTGGGTTTGATCAGGCGGGGTTTCCCGCAATGTCCATCCACGGCTTCCTGGGTTTTCAGGCCGTGGCCAGTGATGCAAAGAACGATGCTCTCGTGGCGGGGAATCGCGCCGCTTTCGATGAGCTTTTTTGCACAGGCAACGGTCACGCCGCCGGCAGTCTCGGAAAAAATTCCCGCGTATTCGGCCAGCAGTTTGATGCCGTCGATCACCTCGGGGTCGGTGGCGTCCTCGGCCTGGCCGCCGGTTTCCTTCATCGAGCGAATTGCATAATAGCCGTCGGCCGGGGTTCCAATCGCCAGCGATTTGACGATGGTCTGCGGGTTCGGCACAGGTTTGACGAGTTCGGTCTTTTTCTTCATCGCCTCGCTGATCGGTGAACATCCCGCGGCCTGCGCGCCGTGAATGGAAAATGGCTGTTCGTCGAGAATTCCGGTGTGAATGAATTCCTTGTAGGCCTTGTGGATTTTCGTGAGCAGTGAACCGCTGGCCATGGGCGCGACGGTGTGGCGTGGAAGTTTCCATCCAAGCTGTTCGGCAATCTCGAAGCCCATGCTTTTCGAGCCCTCGGCGTAGTAGGGGCGGAGATTAACGTTCACAAAACCCCATCCATATTTGCCGGCAATTTCCGAGCAGAGCCGGTTGACTTGGTCGTAGGGGCCATGGATGCCAATCACATTCGTGCCATAGACCAGCGAGCCCAAGACTTTGCTCTGTTCGAGGTCGGCGGGGATCAGAACATAACTTTTCAGGCCGGCGGAGGCAGCATTTGCGGCGACCGAGTTGGCAAGATTCCCTGTGGAAGCGCAGGCCACTGTTTCAAAGCCAAGTTCCCGCGCTCGGCTGAGCGCCACCGAGACGACCCGGTCCTTGAAAGAGAGGGTCGGGTAATTGACGGTGTCGTTTTTGATGTAGAGCTCGGAAACGCCAAGGAATTTGGCAAGGCGGTCGGCTCGGACAAGTGGGGTGAAACCCACTTGAGTTCCCACGGTCGGAGCCCCGTCAATCGGCAGCAACTCCCGGTATCGCCACATCGTTTGCGGGCGGGAGGCAATGACCTCGCGGCTGAGGGAGGCAGCGATGGCATCATAGTCATAAGCAGCCTCCAGAGGTCCAAAGTCGAATTCGCAGATGTGAATGGCCTCTTTTGGGTAAAGGCACCCACACTCTCTGCACTTGAGATTTGAGAAGAAGGGTCTGTTTTCGTCGTTCATAATGGCTCGTTGACTTATCGAGCGTACGATGCGGCGGAAACCTGCCAGAGGGCGGGCTCTTTCTCATCTTCCCCCCATCCCCATCTTGCGATGTTCATGGAAGCTGGATTTGGCACCTGGTCCCCCATGTTTTTCTTTTGGTCAAAAAACCGGGGCGGTTGCCGTGACATCGCAGGGCCAGTCCCTCCGTCACTCTCGATAAGATTCGAAAACTGTCGGGTCTGGGGGCGGATCCGTCAAGCGGATATTTTTCGCAGGGCTTTGAGCTTGGCCGCAGCGGCTCCGGAGGAGAGGGAGTCATGGGCGCGTGAGAGCCCCTCTTTCAGGTCGGCAGCCAAGCCGCATACCACAAGAGCAGCAGCGGCATTGATCGCCACAATGTCCCGCCGGGGTCCGTGATCTTGATTTGCGAGGAGGGTTTCGATGATCTGGGTGTTTTTTTCCAGTGATCCTCCCAGCAACTCGGCCGGTGAGGACTCGGGAAGGCCGAGTGCGGCGGGGTCAATTTCCATGGCCTGCACTCCGCTCGGCAGGCTTTTGAACACAAGGGTTTTGGCCAGAGTGGAGACTTCATCCAATCTCAGGTTGCCGGGGCCTGTGCCATGAACCGCCCATGCCCGCTTTCGACCCAGAGCCACCAAGGCCTCGGCATAGACGGGAAGAAAATCCGGGGAATAAACGCCAACAAGCTGGAATTGGGGTTTCGCCGGGTTGAGGAGCGGCCCCAGAAGATTAAAAATGGTGGGGGTCCCCTGCTCAGCCAACAGCTTGCGCACAGGAGCGATGGCCTTGACGGCCGGGTGGTAAAGTGGAGCAAAGAGGAAACAACATCCCGCCGTCTCCAGGGCTTCTTGGGCCGCTGCAGGGGGCAGGTCAATTCGAACACCAAGAGCTTCCAGCACATCGGCCCCTCCACACTTCGAGGTGATCGCACGGTTGCCGTGTTTGATGACCCTCGCGCCGGCTCCCGCGGCCACAAACATCACAGCCGTCGAGACATTAAACAGACCGGCCTTGTCACCACCGGTTCCGCAGACGTCGATGGAACCAGAGGGGTCTGTGGGGAACGGCACGGCACGGGCGAGCAGCTCTTCTGCAAAGCCCGCAAGTTCTTTTCCAGAGACCCCCTTCTGATTCAGTGCCCGCAAAAAATCCGCACGGGCCTCAATCCCAACCGTCTCGTCCAACAGGGATTCACAGGCCAGGGTGATATCCGCACGGTCCAGTGAACCGCCCTGCTTCGCTTTTTCGGTGATTGGAATCAACATCAGCGCACCAAAATGAGCAAAATTGCCCCAAAGAGCAAGAGAGCACCAATGGTTCGTTGGAGCATGACATTTCGGCTGGTGGTGGCTTCTCCGAGTCCAAACCATCGCCCGAAGGCCCAGGCACAAAGCACACTCATCAGAGTCCTTAGGGAATAAACGACATTCACCGCCGTGGCATCCCGTGACCAGGCCAGCGCAAGGAAGACCATCCCACACTGAAGGCCGAGAAGCGTGGCGCCAATCGCCAGGGAGGGAGCCGTGCGGGCTGAGATCAGAAAGGCCGACCGATCAACAATCAGATAATAAAAAACAGCCACCATGCCAACGCCCCCAAACATCGTTGGTAGGAAGGCAAGCGGATCATATTTTCCCGCCCATTGCTGAACCAGAACATCCGTGAGTGAGAAAAATGAGGCTGCGCTGAAGGAAAACAGAATCGTGCGGCCAATCCCCCGGCCGACCCATCCCCTGATGCCACCGGCGATGATGGCCGTCGCGAGGGAGGCTGCCACCGCGGCGATCCACCACCGACCTGGAATGGGCACCGAAAACAGGATCGCGTTTAATGCGGTGACGAGGATAATTTTTGTGCCGAGAAGAGGGGTGGCCACGGAAACGTCTCCGCTGGAAAGTGCGGCGAAGGTGAAAAGTTGGCCGACAAAAAAGGTGATGCAGGCCATTGCCGGCAGGAGCAGGGGGGCGTTTGGAATCTCAGGACTCTGGATAAACCACAAGGGCTGTACCACCATTGCCACGCCCAAATTTGCGCAGAGATTGACCTGCGCCGCATTGGCGCCCTTTCCCAACGCGGATTTGAGAAAAAACGAGGCGGCGGTGTAGCCGAGCGCGGCGATCCCGGCAAAGATGAGCCCGATGGTTGGTAGCGGCATGGACGGTCTCAGGGATCCAAAAGATCCAACACCTTGCGGAAATCCCGGGCGGCCCACTGACCTGGGACTTGAGGCCGACCAACCCAACTGTAGTTCAGGCAGGAACCGCAGCGGGCCAGAGCCAGGCGCGAGATCTTGCCTAGCTCACCCATCCCCATGATGGCCACAGGCGGGCCAAGCTCTTCCAGAGCAGAAAACAGGATGCCCAGATCGGAAGGGCTCTTTGGCGTCGCAGCAATTTTGATGCAATCGGCACCTGCCGCTCGGGCTTTGACCGCCAGCTTTGCCAGAAACTTCAAGGTCGGGGTCCCCGTGAAATCATGGAAGGATGCAATGACCGGTTTTTTCAGGTCATGGGCCTTTTCCACCACCGCCGCGAGTTGGCCAAGATTTCTGATCTCAAGATCCACCGCCGCAGAGGCAGGCAACAACTCCAAATAAAGCTCGGAGCGTTGCTGCCAGGAAAGGTCCAAGGCACCTCCCTCGGCACGATCGCGCACCGTGACAATCGCAGGCAACGGCAGCGCTGCAATCTCCTCGCATCCAGGTGGCTTCGGGAGGCTGTCCACCCGCACTTCCACCGCATCCAGAACACTGGCCAAACCAGCAATCCGGCTCCACCCACTTTTTTCATGGAGGGTTCCGATGAGGTTTCTTCGGTTCAAGCTGAGTTTTTTCGTTGTTGTTGGCACCACGTAGAGATACGAAAGAAAGTCCCGCGAGGGCGAGCAGCTTCGATGAATACGAGAAAACAAGAAATCAGCGTTCAGATCAACCAGTTGACTGATGCCCTCATGCTTGGGGTGTTGCTTTGGCTGTGTTATTGGCTGCGGGCCTCCGGGGTTCTTGTGATTGACTCGCTGTGGCAAATTCCGCCTTTTGTGAATTTTTACTGGATGCTTTCGATCCTGATGCCCTTTGGGCCATTTTTGTTGGAGCTTCAGGGGTTTTATGATCACCCGCTCGAGAAGACGGTGGCGAAATCCTTGCAGCAGATCGCGCATGCGGGCGTTTGGTTGGTGCTTTTGTTCGGGCTGGCGGCGTTTTTTTTCCGACTGACGATTCCAAGCCGGACGGTGCTGGTCCTGTTTTGCACGGCGGCCCCGTTGGTGCTGCTGATCAAAGATCGTGTGATTTCTGCTTTGTATTACCAACGCTTGCTGAGAGGCGAGGGGGGGGAGCCGATTATTATTGCCGGGGAGCCGGATCGTATGCGTGAGGTGGAGGCGGCCATGACCCCGGCTCAGAAGTTGGAATTGAGGATCGTGCGCAGAATCGATTTGTCGACCAGGCCTGTGGAGGATTTGGTGCAGGCGCTGCATGATCACTCCGTGGGACGGGTGATTCTGGCTGTGGGCCGGATTGAGCTCCAAAGAGTGCAGTTGGCCGTGGAGGCCTGTGAGGTGGAGGGTGTCGAGGCCTGGCTCAATGCGGATTTTATCCGGACCTCGGTAGCACGGCCAACGTATGAAAGCTTCGGAAGGAAGCCAATGTTGGTGTTTCGCGCGACGCCGGAAATATCCTGGTCGCTCATGCTCAAGAATGCGATGGACCGTCTGGGGGCCCTCGCGATTTTGATTTTTGCGATTCCCATATTTTTGATTGTTGCGGTGGCTGTTCGCTTTAGCTCAAAAGGGCCGGCGATCTTTCGGCAGCAACGTGCGGGGCTTCACGGGAAACCATTCACGATGTTAAAATTCCGCACCATGAATGCCGACGCCGAGCAGCAAAAGGAAGAATTGGAGTCGAGGAATCAAATGAAGGGGCCGGTCTTCAAAGTCGATAATGACCCCCGTGTGACCCCGATTGGGCGATGGCTTCGTAAAACCAGCATCGATGAGTTGCCCCAACTCCTCAATGTGCTCAAAGGCGATATGAGTCTCGTCGGGCCCCGACCACTTCCCATTTACGAGGTCGAAAAATTTGCGCTGGCGAGTCACCGTCGCCGCTTGAGCATGAAGCCGGGCCTGACCTGCCTGTGGCAGGTTCGGGGCCGGAATCAGGTCGTTGATTTTGATGACTGGGTCCAAATGGATCTCGAGTATATCGACAACTGGTCCTTCTGGCTGGACCTCGTGATTCTCCTTCGGACCATTCCCGTGGTCCTCTTTGGCTGGGGTGCGAAGTAGTTCGCTTCAGTTCGTTGAAGGACCGAGGAACCAGTTTACCCATGAAGCAACATGAAGAGCATGAAGGTTTTAAGCCCCCGATTTGCCCTCACCCCTTCATGTCCTTCATGCTTCATGGTGAAAAAACTGAGTTAGATCGAAAAACGTTCCGTTTTCCGCTACTTAAGAACTTCCGGTGGGAACGAGGTGTCGACCGAAACACGGGCTGGTCGGAGCGATGGGAGGTCCTCGGAAAATTCGATAAGCACCGCAGTGGATTTCTCATTTGTTTGGACGTCTCTGACGCGGCCTTCTCGCCTCAGATCACTCGCTTCGAAACTCAGCACCGCCATCATTCGTGGCTGGATCTTCGCGGCTGCCTTCGGGTCGAATTCTGACAAGACGATCCGATCATCCACTGGCTGGACGCTAAGACTGTAAGGGTTATCTGATGCAAAGCGGCTGCAGGTGCCAATCGCCGCAGCAATCCCGGCCAAGGCCATGGCGGCAACAATGATGGGGCCGCTTCGACTTCTCTTGGGTGTTGGATCAGGCATGGGGTGTTCCTTTGCCTGCCCTAGGCATGAAGTCAGTCTCCGTAGCCAAGGGGATTTTTCTGGTGCCACGCCCATGCGCTTTCCACGATGGGGCGGATGTTTTCGAATTTGGGTTGCCAGCCGAGTTCGGCTTTGACTTTTTCAGACGCCGCAACCAGCCGGGGGGGATCGCCAGCGCGGCGTGGCTTTTCAATGGCAGGGATCTCCGCACCGGTGATTTGGCGGCAGGTCTCAATGACTTCTTTCACCGAGGTTCCGCCTCCCGTGCCCAGGTTGTAGAACGCGCTTGTTTTGGCTTCCAGCGCGAGCATGTGCGCTTGGGCAAGGTCAAGGATGTGGATGTAATCGCGAATGCAGGTGCCGTCCGGCGTGGGATAATCAGTGCCATAGATCTCGACCGATTCTTTTTGTCCCAGAGCCACCTTGAGGATGTTCGGGATCAGGTGGGTTTCAATCCGGTGATCTTCCC
Source organism: Terrimicrobiaceae bacterium (assembly GCA_041749815.1). Classification (GTDB taxonomy): domain Bacteria; phylum Verrucomicrobiota; class Verrucomicrobiia; order Chthoniobacterales; family Terrimicrobiaceae; genus JAJTZA01. The sequence goes on along the minus strand of JBGTAR010000332.1, from coordinate 77 downwards.
CAAATTTTTCCGTGGCTCCGGCGGCATTGAAATACCGAAGGGCCACAAACACCAGTCCATGGATTTCTCCATACCAC
>JBGTAR010000331.1:0-10106 GCA_041749815.1 Terrimicrobiaceae bacterium | reverse complement strand
ACGGGACAACATCAAGGCCTCATCGAATGTTTGGAACATCACAATTATCGCGACATTGAGGCGCTTCCCGATTACCAAGGCCACATCAGATTTCTCTTCGCAAAACATGGATAAAATTCTCGTTCACGGCGGCCGCCCATTAAACGGTCATGTCAAAATCAGCGGTTCCAAAAATTCGGCCCTGCCAATCCTGGCGGCTACCCTGCTCACCAGGGAACCATGCATCATCAGCCGGGTGCCGGATTTGAGTGATATCCATTACATGTTGACCATCCTCAGCGAATTGGGCTGTGAGGTGGAGCGGGCCAGCGGGGTTGTGACGATCAAGGCAGAAAATGTGATCACCGATGCTCCCTACGATATTGTCAGAAAAATGCGCGCCTCGGTCTGTGTGCTGGGACCGCTGCTTGGGCGGGAAAAAGAAGCCACGGTTTCTCTCCCCGGAGGTTGCATCATCGGGGACCGTCCGATTGATCTTCACCTCCGTGGCTTTGAAGCACTGGGAGCAGCCGTGCGTGTCCAGTCGGGAAATGTCAAGGTGCTTGCGCCCGAACTGAGAGGCGCAACGATCTCCCTGCGGGGAAAATTTGGATCCACGGTTTTGGGGACTGATAATGTGATGATGGCCGCCGTCCTTGCCGAGGGCACCACCGTGATTGATGATGCTGCTGAGGAGCCCGAGGTCGTGGACCTTGCCAATTTCCTGAATAAAATGGGTGCAAAGATCGAAGGCGCTGGCACACGCCGAATCATCATCGAGGGTGTCAAAGAGCTGCATGGTGCCGAACATGAAGTCATTCCAGATCGCATCGAAGCCGGAACCTTTCTCGTTGCAGCTGCCATCTCAGGAGGTGAGGTCACCCTTCGCCGGGTAATTCCGGATCACCTCAAAGCCGTCACCGCCCCTCTGGAACAGTCAGGCTATAAAATCCACAGCACGGCCGATTCCCTGACCATCGGTTCGAACGGCACCCGCCGGGCCATTCAACTCGATGCCCAGCCTTACCCGGGTTTTCCCACAGACATGCAAGCCCAGATGTGCGCGCTTTTGGCAACGACAGAAGGAATCAGCGTCGTCACAGACAGCGTCTTCCCCCAACGCTTTATGCATGTCGCGGAACTCAAACGCATGGGCGCCAACATCGAAATGCAGGGATCAACAGCTGTCATTCACGGCATCCCCAAACTAGAAGCAGCCCCAGTGATGGCCAGCGACCTCCGCGCCTCCGCCGCCCTGGTGCTGGCCGGCCTCACGGCGCAAGGCATCACCGAAATCAATCGGGTCTATCATATTGATCGCGGTTATGAATCCATCGACGAAAAACTGAATTCCCTGGGAGCCGAAATCGAGCGGGTCAAAGTGTAACCCGCCAAGAGGCATATGATTTAGGATAGGACCCCACCGCCCTTCAGGAACGCAAGCGCTTCTTCTTGAGGGCGAGGAACCATTTGTGCAAGGCGTATTTTGGACGCACATGCCGTTTCCGCTTGGGAAATGTTGCCATGATGCGCCCCCGAGGCGAGTCAACGGCGAGCAGACCCTGAAGATAGGCCTCCCAGTTCGCCTTTTGGTTGAGCATCCTCTGAGCCGATGGATGCGCAGTGGGCCTGCACACGTGCGGGTTGGTGTTAATCTCATAGATCTGAACTTGCCCGCCATATATTCCGTAGTCCGCCCGCCCGTACTCGATATCGGCAACCTCAAAGGCCCGTTGCAAAATCTCACGGTGTGGGTTCTGATCAATAAGAGACGCCTCAAAGCAATAGTCCTCTTCCCTCCCTCCACCGTGCACTCCTGATTTCACCAACCAGTTCAGATCGTGGACCACGGTGTGCGGGATGATTCGTTTGCCGATTCTGAATGCAGCCATCTTTCGAAAGCGCCCTGGCGCGAACTCTTCGGCCGCATACTCGATGACGATCAGGTGCTCAGCCGGCGTCCCGCGGCAGAGAGCATCAGCAATCGTGTTAGCAACCTCCTCCACCGTTGAAAGCAAACCAGATATCGGGTGCTCATGCTCGTGGCGGTTCCGCACAAACACCGGGAAACGCATCGACGCGGGGAGTTCGGTCGCATGGTAGGCGTTGAATCCGTTGATTCCTTCCCGGTGCAATGCGACAAGCAATCCGAGCCGCGATGGCACCCGCGCGGGATCGTTCAACACCCGGCAACCCTCGTTTTTCAGGAAGCGGTAAAGCCTCGCAGCCTCCTCGCGCTCCCTGTAGTGCAGCCGGTCGAGATCCGTGAAGATATATGTGCCTCGCTCAAATCGACGTGCCGCAAGCGCACTCTCGTAACTCAACAGCCGAATCCGGCGTCGAATCTTCGACCCCTCCACGTCCCATAGGGTGAATTGGAATGGTCGGGTACTAAAAAAATTGATCATGCACAAATATTTTGCGGTTGACGATAGAGATATACCTTCTAATGCTATCGTGCTATGACAACGAAGCAAAAAGTCGAATTGGATTGGAAGAAACTGTTGGGCTTCAAGCTGGCCGCTGGGAACAAATCCGAGGGACTCAGCCCAGCGAATCTCGCGAAAGTCGGCGATAAGATGGTGGGTACGAAAGTCCCCCCTCCAACCGTCTGAGCTTGCCCCCAATCCTCACGAGGTAAGGGAACGAACTGATCTACGGTTATCAGGTAGTTCCGGTTCTTTTATTCTAGCCATAGCACCTCAGCAATAGACGACATATCTGGAAGCACGGGGTGGGAGAGATAAAATGGTTGTGGCTCGCCACTCACGCCCTTAATGGGCTCTTAAAAATGCCAACTGTTGCTGATCTTCATCCTGTTAAGTCTGGAATTCATCTCGGCTTCGCCCCAGACGCGGTTCGTGTCCGCCTTCTGGACAAACGAATGCGTGCAAGTTTGGCGGCCAGTCTTCAGCACATCAACCAAGCGGCAATCGCCATTCTTCCAGAATCCGGGGACGCCCTCGACTTGTTCCTGAAACGCCTCTCGGCCGGCCCGATTCGTTCCGAGGCATTCAGCTACTATTTCGACCTCGTGGTCGCCATCGAAAACGGTGAGGCCGACTCGGCGTCGGATTTCTGGCAATCCCTCCTCGCGGTTCCAGCGTCCAGGAATCAGCTTGAAATCGTCGATTTATTGGACCCTGAGACTGACCCGTCTTCAAGCCGTATCGTACGCTTCTTCCTAACCGATAGTGGGGTCGAATGCCCTGTGGGTCCATCAAGCATCGAAGAATTCAACCTGTGTCGCGAAGAGATTTTCCAAGCCCTTGATCTGTTGCGTCGCGGTGATCCGGACCTTGAGAAGGAAGTTCGCGAACTTGTCCGCGAAATTTATTTGGCGAGCGGGCGTCCGGCTAAAAGCGGAATGACGTTCGACGGCGCCTCCAGCTTCATGTTTTGGGGTGCCATCCTGATCAACTCCAAGCGTTCCGGTGGGCCGCTGGAGATGGTTCAGATGCTGGCGCACGAAAGTGCCCACAACCTGCTCTTTGGAATGACATCCGAAGAAACACTTACTCTCAATGCGAACGATGACAGGCACGAGTCGCCCCTGCGGCTGGATCCCCGCCCCATGGAGGGCATTTACCACGCGACCTACGTCTCGGCCCGCATGTATCGCAGCGTGAAAACCCTCCTCGATTCCGGCATTTTGGATGCCGGGCAAGCCGCCCAGGCTCGCAAGGACCTCGGGGACGATGCCACGTGCTTTCGGAATGGCTTTGCCACCGTCATGGCCCACGGCCTCCTCACACCAACGGGCAAAGGTCTGATGGACGCTGCTGCCGTGGCGATGGCGGACCTGCTCTGAACAAGCACCAAAACTTTGCCATTGACGATAAAGCCATACATTCTAATACCATCGGGCGATGACAACGAAACAAAATGTCAAATTGGACTGGGAGAAACTCTTGGGCTTCAAACTCGCCGCTGCAAACAAGTCCGAAGGCCTCAGCCCCGCGAATCTCGCGAAAGTCGGCAATAAGATGGGGGGTGGAAAACTCCCTCCGGATCAGAATTAGGCTCGTCTCGAAGCTCTGAGAGGAAAGGGAAGAAGCAAATCCTCCGTTACCGGGGCAGGTTTATAAATTGTCTCGAAGACAAAAGATGCTTGTGAAGTGCCATTAAAACCCCCAAGCACTTATTTTGACCGTGTGTCGCCATTGAAGTAGGCACGGATCCAGTCAATCAACAGCATGAACTGTCCCGGGGTTTTATCGGCCAGCATCAGGCCGATTCGTTCGATTTTGGCGGTGTTGAGTTTCATTTCAGGAAGTTCGCGGCCCCGCCAACTACCGATGAATGCGCTGAAGGGCACATTCACTTCCACCCACTCATCCTTTTTGGTGGCAAAGTCTGCATGGAAGGAAACAACCCGGTTCGATCCCCAACGGGCATCGCTCTCAAGACGGACCTGGTAAGTGCGGCCATCTCCTTTAACCCGCAGACGCAGTCCCGACATCTTGCTCAGATCCAGCGACTGCAACCGGGAGGTCCGAATTGAGGAAAATCCCCCGTCGTTCTCGAGTGAGAGCATCCCCTCAAAACGCATGATCCCATTCGGCATGGTCGACATTTTTCCTTCCGAAAGGCCACCCATCACGCCGTCATCAACAACCGCCCAGCCCATCTTGTCATCCGCAGAATTGGAAAATTCGGTGATGGGATGGGTGTGTTCCGTTTCCACATCTGCGAGCATCCTGCTCTGGGAAAAAAGAGAGAAAGCCCCAATGAGCGCACAGATTTGTGCCTGGCGGAGAAAGGGTTTCCCATCATGGAATCTTTGCATGGCATGGGTGGCAGGGTGTGTGTGCTGAAGGCCCGCCAGACGATGCCGTGCAGGAGGCCAATCAGCAGAAGTCAAAACGTCAACCATGGTGTGCCGGTTGCGATGCATGGAAGGAGCCGATTGGGACGGACATGAGAATCTCATAGGATGGCCAAGATACCACAAAAGCAGCTCCAATGCTCCTCCAGCAGTCCAGCGAGTTCGCTTTACAGGCCGAGCGGCTCCCGACAAGCGTCAAGCAAGGCAACGTTGATGCCACTCATTGGATTTTACCCCGCCTTTCAGACTTGCACAAAATTCCTTGGGCTCGGACATCGAGCATGTTAAAAAGTCGATCACACTAAGTTTAACACCCCCATGAGATTCCCCCACCTGGTCCTATGCGCTCTTGCTGCCCCCCTCCTTCACGCGGAAATTCAAGTCATTGATTTCGAGAATTCCTCCGACACGCTCCCCGACTGGAGAGCCTCCGCAGACACCGAGGAAACCAAAACCGGAAGCCGTCCGGCGTCCTCTTTTGTGACGCCCATGATGTTTTCTTTGGATGATCAGGGGGCCCACGGCGGCAGCAACTCTCTGATGTGGAAATTTGTCGAGCCCGCCAGGCGGGCGTCGTTAAAGGCCCCGGATTTCCCCGCGAGCGGCAGCTTGGTCAAAGTCATATTCCATGTTCGATCCGATGGCCTCACCAAACCCGGTTTTCTCATCGCAGCACAACACAACGCTGAAGGAGTTCGAACCAAGTTTCATTGGAATGCCAGGCCGATTCCCTTAAGCACAGAATGGGAAACCGTGGAGTGGGAAACCCCACTGGAGCCAACGACGGGCAGCCTCTCTCTCAGCTTTATGGTGTTGGAGCCCTTCACGGACGCCACACTCTGGATTGATGATATCTCGGTTGAGTTTGTTGAGTGAGGCAATCAGTCAAGAACCTTGACGCGATAAAACATCCGGCCTGAGCCTGGCCATGGGAATCCGGCTTCAAGTTGAAAAAGCCCATTCTCCTTTTCTGTGAAGGAAAGAGACTCCGGATACGCAGGGCCCCAGGTGACAAGGTCCGGGGAACTCTGCCACGCCATGCGCCCATTCGGAGGCCGCACACGGGTGAGATGCTCCAAGACGAGGTGAGCACCCTCCGCACGAAGTGGAGTTTTTGTCATGACACTTCCCAACCGCGGATGAGTTCCAAAATAATATTCCAAGAGGTTGTTGAGACCGTCTCCCTCGGGGTCTGCTCCACGCCCGCTCACCAAGTCATCGTCAATTTCCAGTGGCGTAAAATAGCCTAAAAGAAAGTCATTGTAAGAAACCACATCATGGGAGGCCGCGTACATTTGCCACATGGATTTGGCAAAGGCGGAAAGCGTGTTGGCGCCCGTGCCTCCCCCGGTGAGGGCCATGTATCGGTCAGCGTAATCAAAATAGGGATCATGATTCCACAGGTTCTGCACTCCCATGATTCTGGCCGCCAAAGCAAAAGCCGGGGAGCACGATCCATTGATATCGCGGTAGGGAGTATTGATTGCGGCATTGGAGGTTGCCGGGCGGGAAGAATGACGGATCCCCCACTCAGGCGTTCCAATATCCGAGATCGCATAAGGGAGTAAGTCTCCACGCGTGTCAGGCGACCAACTCGGGCCGTTGGTGATCTCCACATCGGCCATGGAGACATAAAATTGGTTCTGGAATTCTTGAAATTCCGTCAGACCGGCATCTGCCACTTCAAAACCCGAACCACGATGCCTCCCCCAAGTTCCCACGGACTTCATCCGGGGATCATCCAACATCAGCCCCGCAAATAACACCGGCCAAAATCTCCCCAAATGATGCCCGCCATTTGCAGGCCAGCCGCCACCATTGTCAGCAATGCCACACAAATCGATCCCGAACTGAACCATTGCGATCAGCAAAGGCATTTTGTCAGGGCTCCCTGGCAGTTGCTGGAAGTCCAGATTCAGGAGTAGTGACGCATTTCCGACAATTGCAGCCATATCCCTTCCATAGTTTGGCATGTGTTCGGAAGGATGAAACATGGCCCCGAGATATTCATAGCCATGATCCACCCAGGTCCGGCCCATAGCCTGAGCCAACGCATCGGGGGATGGTGCATTGGCTGGAGGTGCCAGTTTTTTTAACAAGGAGGTCTTCAGGTCCTCAACTGCGAACCGTACTGCCTTGTTGCTCCCGGCGTACGGGGGACGAAAGGCATTGGGAGGCGGAGGCTCGTCAAGCACGGTCAAAACCCCCGCAGATCGTGTGGTCGGGCGGGGTGTATTCGTTCCCAGATTAAACGCCGGGCAACCGGGCTCCCGCACCGAGGCTGAGGAATATAACCAGCTGACCATGGAAATCACCGTGCTTCCGTTTTCAAGCACCAGGGGATTGCTGGAAGAAAGCGGTTGACCATTGGGTAAACCAGCATTCAGGGACTCCCGGTATGTGGTGAGCCCATCATCGTAACCTTGATACTGACGGTCATGACCCACCAAGGGATTCACCATGGAACCATTCTGCCCCTTCCTTGGGATGAATACCGAAGAATTTAACGAGTTGGTGATGCCAATCACTGTCACCGGCCCGACAACCCAGGGATCACCGGTGACAAAAACGCCTGTGGAATGACCGGTGCCCAAGAGTTCCCACGTCACTCCCCGATGGGTGATGGACTCACTGGACACATTTGGCAACTCGGTGACCATATCGAGGGTTGGATGATGCCCGACCGTCGCGTTGTCCGCTGTGGACACCGTGACATATCGAGATCCCGCGGAATTGGCCACATCAGGAAACACCGAAAGGATGACATATTTTCCTGGGGCATTGGGATCAGTGGCGTAGATCCCACGAAGGTAGTTCACAAGGTCATCCGAGCCAAACGTGAGGAATTGCTGCACGGGGATGCCAGCATTGAGCACATAGGCATCGTTCACCACCAGCGATCCTCCTGTGATATCCGCGGATTGTGTCACAGCGGAGGACGCAACTCGAACCCCCCTCACATCCACTCTGGCCTGCCCGTTCAAATTTGCCTGCGCTTCGCTGAAAAGACGCAAACCGGCCTCTGTGATCACTTCGCCAGGCGGGAGTTCTGGAAGCTGAAAAGGGACCACGAAACAGGTGGTCTGCCCCGCAGTTTCTGTTCCGATACGGGCTGTGGTCTGACCCGCATTGATTCCCACTTCCGTCGATCGCCAAGCCCGGTCATTTGGATCAGATCGAATCGCAAATGTCTCCCCCTCCAGATTCCCCAAATAACCAAAAAAGAGAGCCCCACAAACCACAGATGGGAAGACCGTTCTCATTGGCGAGACAATGGAATGACGAATACAATTCGGTGACTCATGGGTGGAACCTTGTGCACTCGGATAACAAATCACATATTTGATTTTGTCGAGCAGAAAACCCCTTTGCACCTATCCGAGCGTGGCCGGATTTTTTAAGCCTCCGGTGACGAGATCAGGCCTCAGCCCAAGGCACGTGACAAAGAGGGCGGACTTGGGTCAGTCAGAGATCGACACAAGACCGGCGACCCCCACCTCAGTCTCCTGGCTGTCCTTCACAAACCAAACCACAGAGACCCGATCAACGAGGCCATCAAGAATCTGGTCAAAATCCGGGCGATCCTTGCGATTAAACGCCTTAAAATCCGATCTCCGTCCCTCCAGCCACTTCCACCCACTAAAGTCTGCGGGAAAATGCAGCGAAAAATATTCACCGCCAGACTCCATCAGTTGAAACCCGATGCTATCAATCACGGAGTTGGGGGAGATGTAGAACCAGCCCCCCACCATGGAAAAGTTCTCCTCCAAGGTTTTTGCGACCGTGCAGTCTCCTTTTCCTCCCTGAGGTTGGGCGATACTTGTGAACTTGATTCCGGATTTTGTGCCTTCCGGCAAATCCTTGCGATCAATGGCACCCACCTGCACAGATTCCATCTTATACCCACCACCCCGGATGACTTCCGGATTATCCAGAGGCGCAATCACCGTTTGTGGTTTTTTGGAATCACTGATCTCACTGCCAGCAGGAGCAGGATTCCCCCACCCTTGCAATGGGACAAGGGCACATAAAAACAGGGCCACATGGGGAAAACAAAAAGGAAAGCGCAGGAGATGATAATTCACAAGAAAAGTGGGGAGGTTGCTAAAATCCAAACCATTGGCGGCCAAAAAGTCGAGAAAAACATCGTGAACAATCACAATCCATTTGCCGCATTCGGCCGGGCATCTCATCACACTGCTGATACGAGGGCGGCAGAAACCATTTTCACAATCTCTTGCAAGCACTCTCTGCGAGGCGGACAATCTGACGAAATCCAGAAACCATGAAGATTTACACACGCAGTGGAGATGCCGGAACAACAAGCCTATTGACTGGTGAGCGGGTCGCCAAGTGTCATCCCCGAGTGATGGCCTGTGGGGGAGTTGACGAACTCAATGCACATCTTGGTTGGGCAAGGACTTCAGGACCAGCGCCTCGGATCGATGCAATGCTTGAGAGGCTGCAGGTGGAGCTTTTTACCCTGGGTGCTGATCTTGCCACCCCATCAGGCGGGCGGGAAGTGACACGAATATGCCATCAAGATATTGCCAGGCTTGAGGAAGAAATTGATGTCATGCAGGAGAGCCTGCCTCCTCTAAAATCCTTCATTCTTCCAGGGGGAACCCCGGCCGCAGCGGCGATCCACCTTGCTCGCTGTGTTTGCCGCCGTGTCGAGCGGGAGGCGCTCCTGCTGCCAGCTGGCGAGATCAGCAAGTTGGCCCTGATTTTTTTAAATCGCCTCTCCGATTATCTTTTTGTGCTGGCAAGATTCCAGAACCATCTGGCCGGAGTCGCGGAAACCCCCGGAATTCCGAAAAAGATTTAATCCGTGAGTTCTTTGTGGAACTGATGGAGGGCCATCTCGGCGGCTTCGCTCGGAGACAAGGATTTCAGCCGTGATTGGGCATCCGGAGTGCCCAGCCATAACAGAAGCTTCTCAAGAATATCATCGGCCTGGCTGGTTTTTGAGCGGAGTTGGCTGGCCGGTTTGATCTCAGGGTGCTTGGGGATCACAGGCGCCGTGTGGATTGGCACAGGTTTCTCCTCATCCCCCCCATCAAGCCAGGCTTGGAGCTCAGGCAAAATGTCTTCAGCACTCTGAAAACGCTGCCACACAGTTTCGTCATAGTCCGGATCGAGGGATTCAATATATTCCTTTGCCAGGTTGAAGGAGGTCTGGGCATGGATGAACTCCTTGCACTTGTCGGCATGCATTTTGATCCGACCTTTGGTGCCTGTGCTGTATTTGCGCGGTTCCATCCGATTGTTTGTCGCCCTCCGCGAAAGTCGTGTCGAA
>JBGTAR010000330.1:0-2784 GCA_041749815.1 Terrimicrobiaceae bacterium | reverse complement strand
TGCCATGCCGGGTCTGACCACGTCCCCCCTGCCGGATTCGTGGTTGTCGCGGGCACGGTCTTTTCGTGGAGTTGCAGAAACACGCGATTACGCGGCTGCAGCCTGCGTGTGGCCGGACGTTCGGGCGCATGTTCTGATGGCACTGACAGGCGCCCCCACGCGGGCAGGGTTCACCGTGGAGGCCGGCAACTTCTATGCGGCAGAGATTCCATGGCGAAAACGACGTCTTTTGGCAGGGCGTATCCTCTCACGAACTTTCGGCGTGCTGAGAGGAGCCCCTCTCCTCACCAACCCGCTCCGCAAATTTGATGCCAATCAACACCATGCGCAGAGCTGGCGGCAATTGGCGGCAGCTTTGGGTTTTGAGGTTGATGATCACCTGCCGTGGATTGATCCGGAGCCCTTCTCTGCGCCTCTTCCCCAGCTCGCATTTCCCAATACCCCCCGGCCTCTCTTTGCCCTGCATGCTGGTGGTCGTCTCCCCAGCAAACGCTGGCAGGGATTTGAGGAGGTTTTGAGGTTATTTTTTGCACGATCTGGACACCCGGTTGTGATCATCGCACCGCCTGGCGAACCCCACCCCGCTCCCCAGGGCCCCAACCAAGTGGTCCTTCCCACCCCGGACCTGCAAACGCTCCTGCAAGTGGTGTCACAGGCAGACGCCTTCCTCACCAACGATTCTTTTGCAGCCCACCTGGCTGCCGCCTTTGGCAAGCCGGTTGTGACCGTGTTTGGTTCAGGCCAACCGGATTGGTTTGCCCCATTCGGAAACCGGGACCGCGTTGTCAATTCCAATGCCTGCCCTCACCATCCCTGCATTGACCGGTGTGTGATGCCTTCCTATGTGTGCCTTGAATCCATCGCTCAGAACCAGGTGACGGAGCTCCTGGACGCCCTCATTCAGGACCTGCAAAGCAGACCTTGACCCCACCGTCATATCCCAATAAAACCCTGTTGTGTCCGGAAAATCCGCAATCGCCATGAAAGAAGCCTTTTCTGTATCCCTGCTTTGCGTAGCAACTTTTCTTGGCATTGTGTCTTCTGCCGCCATGGCGCAGCCCATTTCGAATTTCACCTCATGGACGCTTGCTCAGGATCCTCCGATTGCCTTGTTTACCGGGGCAAGCACTGCGGGAAATGCAACTCTGACCGCAGGAAACGGAACCATACCCGCCGGCACAGACATTGGATTTTCAAGCGTCAGCGGGACGACGGTCCTCAGTTCGGTTAGTGGAAACTATTTTTCTTCCGCCAGCAGCTTCCGCCTCGCCATTGATTACGATCTCACAGTGAGTATGCCTGTTGGTCTCGGAACCAGCGCGATCTTTCTTGGATTTGGAATCGGCGAGGACTCGACGGGCATCGACTCCGCTGGCATCACTCTGGGAGCCGTGAATTTCGGAGCTTCGCCGATATTGGCGTTGGCCGCGACAGCTCGAGTCAACGATGTGACACAACCCGTCGGCTCTGTTTCAGGCACCGCAGGTCTTGCCGGAACATTTTTTGTTTCGTATGACGAGCCAACCGGCAACGTGACGGTCGGTGCAGCCAACACGCAAAATGCAGCCACGCCAACAGGGTCTTACATTTTCACAGGCATTGCCAACGATTGGGACGGCGAGGATCTTCTGGCTTCCTTCTTCATGCGCAGTGACACCCCCTCTGGCGCACCAGTTTGGACAGGCACCAGCGCCTCGGCTGTTTTCTCAAACTTCCGGGTGCTTGAAGGCACCGCGATCCCCGAGCCAACGACTGCGGCACTTTTATTGATGGGTGGTGTGGGGCTGATGCTTCGCCGACGAGTGGGGAGATCTTAAGCTTGGGAAGCACTCACCAAGCGACGGACGGCGAGGGACCGCCATCCCTACCACGGAAGCGGCGCTTTGCGCTGGTGCGATCTTTTACATTCGGGTAGGGCGCGGCAGTCCCTTGCCCGCCGACTTATCTTTTGGGCATCAGATCATTTCGCGAGATCATTTCGCGAGTTGAAAGCGTGAGGGGTGCGCGTTATATCTGGATGTCATGCAGCAATCTGTCGATGAATTGATCCAAACCATGGGACGCAGGGCCCGGGCGGCCTCGCGCGAACTTGCCAAGCTTTCGACAGACGGGCGGAATGCCATCCTTCTGGCCATGGCGGATGAACTTGAGGCCGCCGCTTCTGAGATTCTTCCCGCGAATGAAGAGGATATTACCGCCGCCACGCAAGCGGGATTAACCAGCGCATCCATTGATCGCCTGCGACTCGATGAAAAGCGTCTTGCAAAGATTGCGGACGCGATCCGGGATGTGGCCAACTTGGAGGATCCAGTCGGAAAAATCATCACCGAATGGGATCGTCCCAACGGTCTCCATATCACCAAAATCCGGACTCCTATTGGCGTGGTGGGAATTATCTATGAATCGCGGCCGAACGTGACCGCCGATGCCGCGGTGTTGTGCATCAAAACCGGAAATGCCGTCATTCTCCGCGGAGGCTCGGAATCCCTGCGTTCCAATCTGGCCATCGCCACCGCCCTCCAGCGGGGCGGGGAGAAAGCTGGGCTTCCTGCAAATGCGCTTCAGCTTGTGCCAACCACGGACCGCGAGGCTGTTCGAGCCCTGGCCGAGATGGATGAATTTTTGGATGTCATCGTTCCCCGCGGAGGGCATGGGCTGATCAAGGCCGTGGTCGAACACGCCCGCATGCCCGTGATCAAACACTACCATGGGGTTTGTGCCGTGTATGTTCATGACCCCGCTGATCTGGCCATGGCGGCAGGCATTGCCGTCAATTCGAAGTGT
>JBGTAR010000329.1:0-4538 GCA_041749815.1 Terrimicrobiaceae bacterium | reverse complement strand
ATATGAGCTAAGTCATTGATAAACGAGGGTCAGAAAAAAACGGCTGCGTAGAAATGTCTATATGTTGTGGTTGTTTTTTCGATCAAATCGATCTCGATTTAATGACTTTGAAAAATATCCCACTTTTCGGACAGGCTCTATGTATGGGGGAAATATATTGGTTGAAAGAGAAGTTTCTGGGTCAATTTATGATTCCAAACGTCTGTGGAATTCACAAATCATTACTATTAGGGGTAACTTCCATGCAAAGTGAATTAATTATTAGAAAAAAACTGTCAAACAACCTTTTATTGGTTTTAGTCATACTCATTGCTGTTACTAATCTAGGGTATGGGCAGGCTCCAAAGTTGCCTGAAACTCTTGAAGAACGCGTTGATGCAGCTGCACGGGCTATCCCTAATGGAATCAAAATGATTGAGGTAAAAAACTATCTTATTCAGTTAGGTCCAAATGTTGTTCCTGTCATTACTCAAAAACTACAACAAAGCTTGGCAGAGGGTTCCTCGCCAGAAGGCGCCCTAGCCGTTGCCATGCTTGACATGCCTCACGAAGATCAGAAAAGAGCGAATTACCAAATCGGTCTAGTTACTTTGCAAGGTGTTGCAATTCGGGAAATACCGTTAAATCCAACTGACAAAGAGAAAGCATTAAACTCGCTTTATTCAACGCTTAAGTCTCCTTATATGATATCACGGAAAAGCGCATTATATGCTGCGGCGAACAGCGGGAACATTTCGGCTGTGGACGAAATTATCCCTTTGCTCAATGATAAGGATTTATCAAATCGTGTCATCGCAGCCCAAATGTTGGCAAAGATCGGAGATGCATCAACGGCTGATAAAGTTGCTCAAGTTTTAGAAAAAAGGCGGCAAGGGTTAACCGCAGAGCAAGTGGAGAAGGATTGGAGCTTTCGACATGGCTACGAAGCAATTGAATTACTGAGAAAAAAGATAAATCAGGTGGGAAGTCAAGCGCAAACACAATCCGAGACGGAGCTATCGACACCACCTCCAACGCCTTCTGCTTCACCGAGTCCAACCACAACGGCTACTACAAACGAGGCTCCATACGCTGGCTTCCCAACCGCTCCTATAGCGATCCTCATTGTAGTGGTCTCTGGCGCAATTGTGCTCTTGCTACGCCGTAAAAGCCAATGAAATGAACTTCTCCTTCGCGTTAGCTCATCGGTCTGGCGAACAGAAACCCAACGGCATGCAACGACTTCATCAAATACTGCCCTTCAAGTCGTTATTTCACTTCACCAGAAACAAGGATTGCGCTTCCTGGTTGGTGACCCGGAAGGACCCGCCAGCGAGAGTCTTATTGCCATCAATGGAGGCAAGAGAGTTCACCTTACCATTGAGCTGGCCTTGAGTGGGCACAACCCCATCGGGTGACCCATCAGGGTTGAGACGGGCAATGTTTTTTCCAGACTGTCCGGCGACACTCGCAAAATTTCCACCGACCATGATCTTACCGTCTGCCTGTACCGCCAGGGCCAGGACCGTTCCGTTGATTCCGGGTTCCAGCTTTGCGGCAAAGTCGCGATCCACCGAACCATCAGGGAGGTAACGCGCCAAGCCAGTCGTGGCGACGCCGCCCGCTTGATTAAAGGTGCCTCCCACATAAATGGAACCATCCTCCCCCATGGCGAGGGCTTGCACCGGCCCGCTGACGCCGGCCACCGGCGAGTTCGCAAAGGCGGTATCCAGGGTTCCATCAGAATTCAAACGGGCCAAATTTGAGCGCGGCACTCCGTTGACCGAACTGAAGGTGCCGCCAAGAACCATCTTCCCATCTGCCTGAAGGACAATTGCGGCGACCTGACCATCAACCCCTTCTCCATTTAAAAATGCGGACTTGGAAACCACCCCATCCTCGGCGGTGAGGGGTCCGGTCACAGAAAAAAGACACAGGAGGAACGCTCGGATTTTCATGCCATCATGTTAGGCAAAGACTTGCAGGAAGGCAAGACCGCCCCCACGGTTTTCTTCTGTGTGGATGCAACTTTTGGGGGGACGCGGTGTTACCTCCTCCAGACTCATGAAAATCCCAATCACACTCGCAATCCTTGGTATCTCTCTCAGCTTCGCTTGCGCCCAGATGCCGGAAAACCCTCCTCCAGACGCTCCTCCGTTTCAGCGTCCTGGCGGAAATACCAAAGACCGGATCAAAGACAAAATGCTGCAGAGGCTTTCTCCCGAAAATCGCACAAGGTTTGAGGAGGCCAGAAAAAAAGCCCTTGAAGACCCAAAGATTGTTGCCTTGAGGGAAAAAGCCGAATCAAGCAACCGAGAGTTTTTTGATGCCATGCGCGCAAAAATGAATGAGATCGACCCAGGCTTGGAGCAGATCCTTAAAGACAGCCGCTCCGATGATCGGGGAGAAGGCGGTGGAAAAGATGGCAAGTCACGGCGCGATGGGCGGGGCGGCGAGCAGGGTATCTCCTCGCTCACCGAACCGGAGCGTCAGCGTCTGATCGCCGCCCGCGAGGTCGCCAAGGCAGATCCCTCGGTTCAAGCTGCCGAGAAAAAACGCACGGAAGCTAAAACCCCGGAAGAAAGCCATGAAGCCGGTCGTGAGTTTGGCAAAGCGGTCCGTGACGCCATCCTGAAACTGGATCCCTCCATGGAATCTATTCTCGACAAGGTGAATCCAGGTAAAGGCGGAAAAGGGAAAGACCGCCCGCCAAAGGACAACTAATCCCCGGATTCCAACACTTTTTTCTGCCAGCCCGGATTTCTTGTTGATCTTTGGGCTGGCAGTGATTGAGTGGAAAATCATCTGCGTTTTCCGCTCCATCGATGTCCGAATCTGATCCCGCATCCCCCGCACCAACCGGCTTTCGGAGCATTCTCCGGCTCATCCTCGGGTATCCCCGGTTGCTCTGGATCATTATCCTCCTGGCTTTTCTGTCGAGCTTGGTCAGCGCACCCACCCCCTACCTTGCAAAGATCATCATCGATGATCTGATTTTTCGAGGAAGTGCCGGGGAAGCGGTCACCGGATGGCTCGGAATTTCTCAAACAGTTTGGATGATCGGGGCCATCGTGGTTTTGGGGATTTTGCTGAAGCTGCTGGGGAGCATGCTGGGGGGATGGCAGTGTCATTACATCCTGCAAATCACAAAAAACGCGCTTTACGAAACCCGCCTCAAAACCGCATTGACCCTCATGGGGGGAAAACAAAAAGACATGGAGAAGCTGGAGGCTGGCCGGATTGCCTCACGCCTGGGCTTTGATGTGAACCAAATGGACGGGGCGATTTTTATGATCCTCCGAAATTTTTTGACCAGTGTGTTCTTGGTGTTGGTTGTGGTGGGATTCATGCTGTTCCTGAATGTCTGGCTCACGGTGGTGGTGTTGGCGACGATGCCCTTCACAGCAGCCCTGACGATGTGGTCCTACCGTCGTTTGCACGCCTTCAACCTTGCGGAGTCGGATCGTTCTGCGGACCTGAATGCCATGGCTTCGGAGACTTTTGGGGCCCTGCGCATCATTCGCACCTTTTCAGCCGAGCCATTCTTTTTGGATCGCTTCCGTGCCAAAAGCGAAGCACTCAGGTTTCATGGGCTTCATCATTGGACCCTGTTTCACACGGTCAATTTGCTGTTGGTCCTTCTGAGCAGCCTTGGGGGAGATATTTTTCTTTTCGTCGGAGGGATTTTGGCCATTCAAGGCGATATCACCTTTGGGTCATTTTTTGCATTTTATGCCTACCAAGCCATGTTGTGGGGACCCATTGCCACGTTGCTCAACGCGGGGCAAATGCTTCAAACCGGGACGGCCAGCGCGGAAAAACTCGAGTCTCTTGGGAGTGTGCCTCAGGAGCCCTATCTCTCGCGAACCACGGTCTCACCAGAAACGTTTGAGGGTCGGGTCATCGCAGAAAATCTCAATTTTTCCTACGACCAAAGTGAGCCGATCCTGCGTGATCTGAGTTTTACTATTGAGCCGGGCCAGATGATTGCCCTGGTTGGACAGTCTGGCTCTGGCAAAACCACACTCGCGAGCTTGTTCCTCGGGATGTATTTGCCGACGGGCGGAAAATTCCTGTTGGATGGCCACGACATCCGGGAATGGGACCTGCGGAAACTCCGGGCCAACATGGGAGCCGTGCTGCAAGAAGCCACTCTGTTTAATGACACGATCCGCACGAACCTCTGCCTGGGCAAAGAATACCCCGAGGCAAGGATCTGGGCTGCGCTGGCCGGAGCCCACATTGACGACTACGTGCGCTCGATGCCCAATCAGCTTGATGAGATGGTCGGCATCAATGGAACCCGGCTTTCGGGGGGACAGCGTCAGCGCATATCCATTGCCCGTGTCTTCTTAAAAAATCCGTCCTTTCTCATTTTGGATGAGGCCACGAGCGCCCTCGACAGTGAAACGGAAAAGGCCATCCAGCGCTCCTTCGACGCCTTGTTGGCTGGGCGAACCTCCGTCGTGATCGCCCACCGTCTTTCAACCATTTTTCAAGCGGATCAGATCCTGGTTCTTCATCAGGGCCGACTGGTGGAACAAGGCACTCATGAGGAG
>JBGTAR010000328.1:0-23115 GCA_041749815.1 Terrimicrobiaceae bacterium | reverse complement strand
GGCCGCGGGAGCGCTTGCCTGTGCCAAAACCAACTTTGCCCTGTCCCTGACAGGCATTGCGGGTCCATCCGGTGGATCGGATGAAAAGCCAGTTGGCACGGTGTTTATCGGCTTAGCGGAGCGTGGAAAACCCACAACGGCTCACCACGAATTTTTTCCCACCGATCGCGAAACATTCAAACAGCTCGCCACCCAAAAAGCCCTCGATCTTTTGCGTTATGCGCTCTTGGGTGTGGACGTTTGATAAGAACCAGGGTCGTTGCGCCGGCAGGCCAGATTGCTGTGGCTGCCTGTCCATCGGATCAGGCTTTCATGTATTTCGCTGACAATAACGCGACACCAACCAGCACATAGCCCAAAGCAAAATCCGGACTGGCCATCCATCCAAAACGGGGCTCAATCCCGAGAGGACTGAGTGTGTAGGCATGGATCAAGCCGGTCGCTGAGAAAGCGGCGCAAACAAAGGCCGTGATGGCGGCCTGCTGAAATTTTCGGTCAATCGCGAAAGCCACGATTGCTGCAAATGCCATGCTGGTGAGCAGGAACCCTTGATTCAGAGAAATGACGCCATGGATGTACAGGCTGGAACCAAATTTTGGGAATGCCTCTGCCAGGTTTGTGCCCGCCACACGCAGAGTCGTTTCGATCAGCAGCAGCGCCCACGCGGCCAGGGCGGGAATGAAGCCCACGGCCACAGCGATGGCATGGGATTTGGGGGATTCCTGAAAAGCCTGGGCGGCCATCACGACACCAATCCAGATCAAAATCCCCAGAGTCGCCTCCATGGGTACCACGACCAACACCAAGCTGGCGGCTCCCGTGAAACACAGCAGGCTGACCACCACACCATTCAGTCCGGAATATCCAATGCGGGCTCCCATGGCTTTCCACCCGGGGTGACCGATATAAATTGTCGTCGGAAAGGCGCTGCCAAACAAACCTGCCACCAAACTCCCCACCCCATTCATCGCAAGAGAAGAGCGAGTGGAATATTTGTCCCCCGCAGCCTCGGCACTTTCCAATGTTTGCAAAGAACCCAACACATTAAAAAGCGCCATGGGAAAAATAACCGGCAAAAATTGCCAGAACCCATTCTCCAGGAAAAAGGCCCGCAGCCCGGCAATGTCGAGAGTTGGCAGAAACAGACCTGGGCTTGTCACGGCCGCACTTTCAAAGGATGGCAAGCCCAGCCATCGCAGCCCCCATGCCGAGGCCACCCCCAGAAGAATGGCAGCAAGTCCCGCCGGAAAACCCAATGGCAGCCGCCATTTTGCGGCATAAGCAATCACAATCAAAAACATCGGGGCGAGCGAGATCACTGGTGAGGCAAAGATCTGAAAGGCAAACCCCATCGAGATAAACGTGATGGCCACCCCCGAAAGGGCCGAAAGCAATGCCGCCCGGGGAACCCACTGCCGCAGTGGATCCAGAAAGAACGATGAAGCAAATTCAAAAGCTCCACTGAGCAAACAGGCAAAGACCCCGGCCTGGAGCACCTTGTTGGCATCCTGCGTCTCGCGCCAAACCGGTCCCATCACCAAAAAGATGAATGCAATCAGACTCACCGTGTTGATCCCGTAGGGCAAGGCCGTCACATCATCCCGGCCGGTTGCCTTGGCCAACCGCCACGCCTGCCACGCATAAAACAGATTCCCAACGAGGATTGACAAGGCCGCTCCCGGCAGAATTTTTGTTGTCACAACGTCCATGGGAATCCCACAAAACGCTGGAACCAATGTGATGATAAGTAACAATTGTAAGAGGTTGTCGACAAACAACCCCACAAACCCATCCACATCCCCCCTGACAAACCACCGTGGTTTCATGCCAAAGGGTCATACGGAGGAAATCTTTGAAATTCAATCTTCAATATCACGCTTGATCACCCAAAGGGTGCATCCCCAATTCCAAACTCGAGGAAGACCCAGCTTAGGGCGCTTCTGGCCTAGGATGGGAAATCTTCTTGAGGCTGGCTGACGCCAGCGATGTCGAAGGTGATTGCTGCCTCACATCGGCAGGCAATCAGCGGAATCCCAGCAAATCCAGGACGTGGCGCTCAACCCGCTGATTCATTCCCTCGGCCGGGAAATCATGGATGTGCAGCGCAGGGTTGAAGTTCAGCTCAAGAATGCTATAATCCGCGTTTGTTCCGGTAGCCGCAATGTCGGGGATGATCATATCGAGCCCGCAAATGGCGGCACCGACCACTGCCGTAGCCCGCTCGGCCCAGCGCTGATACACCGACGGCATAATATCTGTGAAATCCAAGCTGTCACCGCCGGTGCTGATGTTAGAATTCTTACGCAAATAAACCACTGTGCCAGCGGTTGGGACGCTTTCAGGTGAGAGGCCGTGGCCGGCCAGAAAGGCAAGTTCGATGGTTTCGAGCCGGATACGCTCCAACGGCTTGCGATAGCCTTCGCCTCGCTGGGGATTTTGATTCTTCTTAGCGACCAGTTCGCGGATGGTCGCTTGGCCGTCGCCCCGCACGTTGGCTGGGATCCGGTGCAGCACGGCTCGCGTGATCCCGCCGATCACCAGAAAGCGAAACTCCCGGCCCTCGACAAATTCCTCCACGAGTACGCTGGCATCGAGCGCGAAGGCCAACTCCATCGCCTCCCGATAAGCCGACAAATCGGCATCGGTATCCAAAATCACCACGCCCTCACCAAAATTCGTTGAGTTGGGTTTGACGACGATCTTTCTCCCTTGGTAGTCGGGATACGCGGACGCGGCTGCGGCCAGCGAACAATACTTGCCGCCCGCAGGTACACTCAGGCCGGCCCCTCGCAGGATTTTCTTCGTGACCTCCTTGTTTTCCATGAGCAGTGCGCTGATGTAAGTATCGGCTGAGGTCCGGGTGGCTTGCTTGACGTATTCCGTGCGGCCATCGCGACGGAGCGCGATGAAGTTGTCGTCCGCATCGAGAATTTCGACCTCGACGCCGCGTTGGCGGGCCTCGGTGATTAGGACCTGGGTGGATAATTCGAGGGATTCAAGATTCATGTGCGAGGGTTTGCTTGTGCTGGCGGGCAAGATTCAATCCAAGTTTCAACGTGCCTTGGGGCCCGTAGGCCAGGGCTTCGCGGAGCCGGTCGATGGGGCGGGGGAGGCTCCCCTCCCACCGAGCCCTCGCTGCAGAAAGTGATTGGGAGTATGGCGGCGGCATTTGGGCCGCAACCTTGGCCATTGCCGCGAACACGGTTTCCGCCGAAGATTGTTCGTCAGGTCCGGGGCGGCAGAGCTCGTTGCACAGAGAGGAACCGCAGAGCGTCGACCAACGATTGCGATCTGTGATGCGCTTTCGCTCCTCGAGGGAAATCAAGGGGCTGGGCAGAAACAGGCCAGCGAGCACGAACAGATGAAAGAAATGAAGAGCTTCCAATCCGATTCCCAGTGGCTCGAAGGGGTCGAGGTCAAAGATGCGGAACTCCAAATATCCCACGCCTTCGCGCCCAAGGGCATCGAGCAGGGCGAACCGGTCCTCGCGGTTTGCCGTTGCCCCGGCCGGACCGTCGGTGGCGGCAGAAGCGGGTTTGGGCCGGACTGGGCTGTAGAATTCCCGCTCATGCGCCAGGAGGGCCGATCCAGGCGACGGGGGTAGCATCGCTGCTGCAATTTTCTCCCGATACTCATCGAGCGAGGCAAATGTCACTCCGATCTGGCGCTCAACGTCAGGAGCCAGCGCATACCCAAGCGGGCTCAAGCGCACACTGGAAATATGCTCCTCGCAACGCAGCGCGTTCTCACGCAAGTCCGGTCGCGTGTGCGCCAGCAGGTCGTGCCAGAATGCCTTGTCGCCCGGCGGGCTCACGCCCCAAAGCGCATTGAAAACGTGCTGGTATCGAAGGAAGTTCCGTATCACCGAAAAGTATGCCGTGTCGCGCAGTGATTTCTCTGACTCGGTTGAACAAGTGGCCGTCCGCCAGCGCGAAAAGAACTCCGGGGCAAACGAGAAATTATAGTGGACTCCGCTGATGACCTGTCGGGCCTTGCCATGCCGCCGTTCGAGATTCTGTCGATAGCGGCGCTGAGCGTCCCACTCCGGCCGAGAAGCAAACGACGCGGCCCAGACCCGTTCCGGTGCATCCCACCGCCCTGGCAGGCTTAGTGGCCAAAGCAACTCGTCCCCAATGGCCCTTTGTAGGCGGCGTTGCAATTGACCCAGTTGGCCCAGTGCTTCTGCCGGTGTGGGGAGCGGCGAAGTGACAAGCTCGGCCTGGTTTTCGGCAAAATCGACCGAGATACCCTTTTCATCAGGAGGAAACGGATGGGGCGTGCGCACTGGCTGGCCGTCGGCTTCGATCCGCAGGACTTCTCGTTCCAATCCCCAGTGCCCTGCGGCTAATTGAGCTCCACCATCCGCTCCCACAAATCGCTCCAACGCGGCAAGGGGCGTGTCCGGAAGAGCCCCGCTCGTGGCGGTTCGAGTCATCTGCATCACCTAATACTGCACAACCCGATGGCGAGTGACATGCTTTTTTGTCCCTCGCGAATCAGGGCGGTTCCACTCTCACAAACCACCAAACCAGTGGCGCAAGTTCCTCAATTCACCCTCGGGGATCTAGATATTCTGACTTTGCTTTTTCGCGCCGCTTTTGGCTAGGTTGCACAATTCATGAAGGACCGCCATTCTGCTGAGCTCGAGGAAATCCGACAAATCCAGGCGGACCTACGATGGAAGTTAAGTTCTGTGGATCGTCGGATCAAAGAACTTGAGTTGAAATTGGTGAGCGAGAATGCTGTCGACGCTCCAGAAGCAGCTGGCTCGATTACCGAGCCTCCCGCAACCCCGAGAAGTGATCTCCCGCTACCCCCTGAGTTGCCACCAAACCTTCCCACGGCGACAGAATCCTGGAGGCTCCCTCCGCTGGTGGATGAGGATCCTGTCGGAGTGCCCGCCACAAAACTATCGGGGAATGTGGCCATGACCAAGCCGCGTACGGCTACAGTGCCACCACCTCCTTTGCCGAAAGATTCCATGGAGCTCCGAGTGGGCCGGGTCTGGCTTGTGCGTGCGGGAATTGTGATTCTGCTGACGGGATTGGTTTTCCTTGGCAATTTTGCATGGCAGGAATTTGTGCTCAAGGTGGGTGCAGCCGGAAAGTTGAGCTTATTATATTTGGCGGGTGCTGCGCTTGGTGGAGTGGGGTGGTGGTGTCGGCGGAAAGCCGGGGGACTCCTGGGTTATGGAAATGTTCTCATCGGAGGGGGCATTGCCACGATCTATTATGCCACATATGCGGCCCATTTTGTGGAACCTTTGCGGGTGATCACCAGCCCGCTCATTGGAGGCGTTCTTCTTCTGGCCGTGGCCGGTGCCATCTTGTGGCTCGCAGATAGAAAAAACATGCAGGCCGTGGCAACAATCACCACAGCTCTCGGATTCTACACAGCTGCCATCAACCCGATTGCAGGATTTTCGCTTTTCAGCAACCTCGTTCTCAGTGGTGTCGCCATCCTTCTGCTCGTGCGACGAAAGTGGGTTGTGGTTCCATTTGTCAGTCTCGCCGGCTGCTTTCTTGGATTTGCGTTTTGGCGGTATGTGAATTCCGGGACGTTGCTTCCCATTCAGGCGCCGACGAACCCCGCTTTCTGGACGGGGGTGCTTTTTCCAGCCTGTTATTGGGTTGTGTTTACCGTGGCGACCTTTGTGGGAAAGGCGGAGCGCTTCAGCGGGCTCGTGCGTTCGTCATTTTTGACTATAAATAATGGTGCGTTTTATGGGCTCACTGCTCCTTTGGTGGCAGGAACGCATGGTCCGTATTTTTGGATATTTACTTCAGGATTTGGGTTCCTCCTGGTTCTCCTTGCGTTGGCGGCACGCAAGGTCGACCCCGAAGATCTCGGCTTCGACGGCAGTTATCTGACTCAGGGCCTCTCGATGATTGTGCTCGGCCTCGTCTTCAAACTTAGCGGGTATCAGGCCGCAATTTTATTTTCCATGCAAAGTGCCGCGTTCATGAAAATGAGTCTCCTCCGTCATGGAAAGATTCTGCAAATTTTTTCAGGAATCTCCGCTTTGGTTGCGACGCTCTGGGCCCTGCAATCGCTTTCAATAAACGCCTCTCATGCCGCACTCACAGCTTCCGGCTGTGCGATGGTTCTGCTTGGCACAGCTTGGATTTTTAAACGCCAGCGGGGTCTTCTCAAGGAACTGTCCCTGCAAAAACGGGCGGCAGCATTTGTGGCGTTTGCGACTCTCCTTGGGATAATGGCAGCGACACATGCCACAGATGGTGCGATGACCGTCTATGTGCTGCTCGCGATCTCTTTGGCGGGTGTGCTCACTCTGACGTGGCACCGCATGCCTGAAGTGGTCATTGCGGCGCAGGTCTTTGCCGGACTCGGTTTTGTAAAGTTTCTCACCTTACCCAACCTGGCCGATCCGCTGCCCTGCTTTGTGATGGTCGGAGCAGGACTCTTTCATCTTCATTGGTGGCAGCGCAGCCCAAGTCCCGGAGCCAGCGAACGCATTCGAGTATTGTGGACCAGTCTCCACTCCGTTCTGATCGCAGGCAGCCTCCTCGCCTGGACACTTCATGCCTTTGTTCCCATGGCTCAGCTGCCAGCTTTTGCGGCCTGTGCGCTGTTTTTGTTCACATACGGTTTCTTTACAAGAGCATGGACGCTGGCGGTGATCGGTCAGCTTTTTGTTGCTGCCACCGTGTTGAGATTTTTGAGTCTGATGACGGATGAGATTCCATGGATCTTCCCAGCCTCAGCCTTTGTACTGCTCGCTTTGCAGTCAGTCGCCTCTCTTCTGCTCCAACATCGTATGCCGCAGATTCCAGGGAACATGCTCAGCACGCATCGAAGGGTACTGGAAGTCCTTGCTTTGGTGGGGTCAACACTCCTGGTTTTCCAAAATGTCCCGGAACCTTGGATTATCTTGGTGTTATCTGGAGCCGCATTTTTGCTCTTTTGTACCTCCGCACTCTTCAAACAGTCGGTGTCGCTGAACTACGCCGCGTTTGTTGGTCTGTTTGCAGCTCTCCAATTTATTCGGCAATATTTGTCGCCCGCTAATCCCAACTGGCAGGATTTTTCTGGAATTGTGATGCTTTTGGTTTCCCAGAACATTGGCCGGAGGTATTTGCGAGGCATGGCCCTCTACTCCCGCCGGATTGAGCATCTGAGCATTGCTGTAGGAATTCTCGGTTTGTGGCTGCTTGTGGGTCAGTTGGTCGCGGCCTCTGCACAAGGCTTCTTCCTGACCGCTTCATGGGCTGTCGTTGCAGCTGTCTCACTGGCTCTCGGGTTTGCCTTGAAGGAGCGCACTTACCGATGGGCTGGTCTTGTCCTTCTCTGCCTCTCGATCGGCAGAATCATGGTTGTTGATGTTTGGCAGTTGCAAACCATTTATCGTATCCTCAGCTTCCTTGTTTTGGGAGTTATTCTGGTTGTTATTGGATTTCTCTACAACCGATTTGCTGACGCTTTGAGGAAGTGGATGTGAAGGTGGAAAAACTGGCCCTGCTTATTCTTCCGGGGTTGGTGCCTGACTCTCGGCTTCCTCCAAAGAGATATTGTTTTCCTGACACCAATCCATGGCGGGTTTGTGGCCTGCTTTTGCCGCGCGGATGAACCATGACTTGGCGGCTTCGGGATCTTTTTCCACGCCTGATCCTTCATTCAGACACATGGCAAAGTTAAACATGCAAAACGGATTACCCCGTTCAGCCCCATCACGAAAGAGTTCGCAGGCCCGTTTTTCATCGGGGGGGTCTTCAGTTCCCAGACCTTCACGAACAAGAATCCCGAGGTTGCCCTGTGCATCCAGAAAGCCCAGCTGCGAAGCTTGGGAAAACAGCTTGTAGGCTTCACTCATGTTGGGTTCCAAGATGTCGGGAATGCCCTGTTTAAAAAAGTGACCAAGGCTGCTCATCGCTCGGGGATCTCCCAACTCGGAAGCTGTTTTCAACCACTGAATGGCGAGAGCCTGGTTCTTCTCGACGCCCCGACCTTGATAATAACTGAGTGCAAGGCGGAAGGCCGAAGGCGGGTCCTTCTCATCCGCTGCCTCTTTGATCCACCGGACGGCGTAGGTGGGATTGGATTCAGCATAAGCTTGTCCCAGAGAGGCGCGCAGTTCCAGGCTGGAGCCTTGGGCAATGACGTCCATGGACGGCTGGATGGAAGCGAGTTCTTCTGGGGTTAGTGGCGGCTCGCGTTGCAACTGGGCTTTCAGGAAACGCTGTGCGTTTTCGCGGAAGCCAGGATTTTGAGGAAACTCCAACAGACCTTTTGCGTAAGTCGTCATGGCCTCGCTCATGCTAATGCTCTCCGACGCCACGGCCTCTCGGAGTAAGACCAGGGACGGATCGGCTGGTTCCGGGGGTTGTTCCAAAATTGGGGATGGCGATGCTTGTGCCGTGGGATTTGTTGTGCTTTCTGCGGTGCCATTTGCGGAAAGAGGGAGCACACGTGCCACCTTCTGGAAAAAGACAAACGCCCCGCCAGCCAGCGCCACAAAAACGATTACAAGAAGCAGAATCACGGGGTTCAGATTTCGCTTAGGGGGTGCCGGTACTGGGGGCGGTGGCTGCGAAGACAGAATCGAAGCAGGCATGGGCTCCTCGGCCGTGGCTGATGGTGTGGTGTAGGAGACATGGCTTGCGAGATTCTGCGAAGATGGGGGAGGCCCCACCTGCTCTGCAGCAAGTGTTGTGGTGTCTGTTTGCGGGGGGGCGTCCGCAACGGCAATGGTTTCAAAGTCTTCGTCCACCTCGACTGCTGAGACTGCGATTGAAAAAGTACCCGTCTCAACAGCAGCAGCCACAGCAAGAATTTCCTGTCTGGCCTGCGCAGCGGTTTCTGGCCGGCTGGCCGGGTCCTTGGCCATCAGCCGTTCGAGCAGATCAACCACTGGTTTGGGGAGCCCTGTCAGTTTTCCGGTGGGAGGGGCCGTGTTCAGATGATGGCTCATGACCTGTGCCAGCGAGCCCGAGAAAGGAGTTTTTCCCGAAAGCATGAACCAAAGGGTGACTCCCATGGAATAAATATCCGACCGGATATCAAGGGGTTTCTCCTCAAGCTGCTCCGGACTGGCAAAATGGGGCGTCCCAAGAAATCCGCCCATCGTGAGAGCGGTCTCATCGCTGGTTCCATCTGCTGATTTGGCCAACCCAAAGTCGATGACTTTGACAATCAGGTCTCCGGTTTCATCGCGGACCAACATGAGGTTGGCGGGTTTGATGTCTCGGTGCACAAGATTTCGATTTTCTGCGGCGATCAAAGCCCGGCAAACCTGTCCTGCGATTTCCAGAGCCAGCGGGACGGCAACAGCCCCCTCCCTTGTCATCAGTCCCTCGACAGTTTCTCCGTCGATGAACTCCATCGCATAAAAATACGAGTCCCCGTCCTTGCCCAAATGGAAGACTGAGGCCACGTTGGGATGTCGCAATCCGGCGGCCGCCCGGGCCTCCCGCAGGAACCGCTGACGTGCCACCTCGCTTTGAAGAAAGGCTGTATTGATAACCTTGAGCGCCACAAAACATTGCAGACTGGTGTCGAGCGCCTTGTAGGTGATCCCCATGGCACCGCGTCCCAGTTCAACCGGGGCTCCCTTTTCGTCAACAAGCACTTCGAAATGCTCAAACTTCAGACCCTCCGATGGCGATTCGGATTCCTGTGGGGGAGGTGAGTTTTCTGGGTCGCTGTCTGTCACTCGCCAATCCCTTTCCCATGGAAACCAAGGTCATTGGCTGCCCAAGCCCCAGCTCCCGGCTGACAAACCAAGGCCGCACCTTCATTCCCTGTGCGGTCTTTGTAGAGGGAGACAATCTTCTGGGAGGTTTCGTCCGCTGTGGATTTTTCAGCAAGGGCCACGATGGCTCCACCGAACCCGCCTCCGGTCAGACGTGCTCCAAAAACGCCAGGCAGGCTGGTGGCAATTTCAACAAGCACATCCAATTCGGGAGTGCTGTTTTCAAAATGATGTCGCGAGCTTTCGTGGGATTGCGTCATGAGCGCACCAAAGGCAGGGGCATCACCGGCCCGAAGGATTCCCAGAGCGAGGAGGACACGGTCATTTTCCCCAATCACATGAGCGGCCCTTCGCCGGACCATGTCGGGAAGGTCAGCAGCATTCAACATGTCCATGGTGGCATCACGAAGGGCCGGCACACCCATCCGGTTGGCGGCATCAAAACACATGGCCCTTCGCTCGTTGTATTCGCCTCCGGTGAGCGCATGCTTCACGCCGGAGTTCACAATGATGAGGCTGGCCCCCTCAGGAAAGGGAACGGTCTCGACGGATTCCGCGCGGCAATCCAAGTAGATGGCGTGGCCTGTCTTTCCAAAAATTGAGGACACCTGATCGAGCAGGCCACAATTCACGCCCACAAATTCGTTCTCCGCTTTGCGACAAAGTTTGGCGAGTTCCATGGGTTCCATGCGGACTTGAGAACTTTTCATGAGCAGGACGCCTGTTGCCACTTCCATGGCAGCGGAACTGGAGAGCCCGGCTCCGAGGGGCAGGGTCGAACGAAAATGCGCCTCGAAGCCCGGAACCGCGTGGCCCGCTTCTCTTAATATCTGCAGAACCCCTATCGCATAATCCGACCACCCGCCGGTGGCCCGCAGATCAGCGCCCTCCGCTTCAAATGATGGCATGCCATCGCTCTCCAATAAGATGCGTCCCTCGTTGTTCACTCCGCCCTTCACAAAAACCCCGAGATCCAGGGCCGCCGACAGCACAACTCCATCGTTGTAATCCGTGTGGTTTCCAAGAAGCTCAACCCGTCCGGGCGCGAAGGCAGATGTGTGCATCGCGTTTAAGTAGCACAAAAACGATGCCGTTGTCTTTTTCTATTCAACTCAAGCAGCCAGTGCGGCTCGCGGCATGGCATCAGATGGTTGTGTGAGCGACCAGAACTGGGGTAACAACGATTCAAAAACCCAAAGGTTCTGGCGTGTTCTTGACTCTCGATCCTCGCTTTGTCAGCCTAGGCAAATGGAATCACCCGCTTCCATTTTCAAGATCCGGGCCAACGCCTCAGAGGGATTAAAGCAATTTCTCATCAGCCCACCGACAGACTCCTGCACTGTTTGTCATTTCCGCCTCTCATCCTGTTTTCAGATACCGCTCGTCAGTACGGGTTTTGAATTTTGACGGGAAGAAACAAGGATACAGCCGAATCACAAAACCCAGTTATGAAGCACATCACCGAATACTCACACCCACTCGCGAGGTCCGCACGATCTCTGTTATCCATCGGAATGCTGGCGGTTCTGGCAACGGCCATCGCCAGTGCAGAATCGTTCGAGATGCCAAAGGACACACCCTTCGATCCGAATCCCGCGGCCAAGAACTCGAAAACGAATGAAGTCCTGACCTACGGAATCGATCGTGCCCAGCCCCCCAAGGAAATCCCGTTGAAAACCGTCCGGATCACCAATAATTCCGGGCGGACCATTTTCCCCCTCATGCGGGATCCCAATAGCGCCCGCATCGCAGAGCTTGACCAGGCGGGCAACCCGCTCATGGGGCCTGACGGCAAGCCCAAGCTTTCGAACATCGGCCTCTACAATCCCTGGGACGCTCCAGATAAGGAGTATCGCGGCTACATCGGCTATGAGGAAAACGGAAAGTATTTCTTTGGACTCAAGGATGGCGAAAGCATTCTCGTCAGCATTCCTCTCGTCTTCTGGAACGGTGCCCGGATCGGTCTGGGAACCGATGGTGAATACCTGACCCCATCCGGAGGAGACGCGAATCCCTACAAATACGATCCGAACGCTAAGCGTGCGATTGCGCCTGCCGAAGCGTCCAAGGACACCATCAAGAACGGTGTGGTCATGTGGTATCGGGCCGAGCAGGCCGAGTCACCCAACGATGACACCGAAGACCAACTCGCCGAGTGGACAATTCGGGACCACAACTATCTGGTGAGTCCCGGGGTCACCGCTGCGACCAGAAAACAGATCCCGGACAACGAGTTGGTCACCCTGATCAACTACGACGTCTCCAATGTTGATAGTTTATTTTTACCGGTTGCCATGCAGGTTCTCGACGCCTGGGTCCTTCCGCAGAGCACCGGCCTTGGGGAGAATCCCAACCGCAACACCTGGAAGGCGGGATCCATTCCTGATATCTATGGTTGGACCGGGGCCATCATCGATATCGCGACATTGCAAAGAGAGATTCGCGAGTTCACGAGGACCGAAAACAACGTTTACCTTGGGCAATATTTTGGCGGAAGAGGCTGGCCGTTCTACAACTTCCCGAATGTGATCACCGACCCCAACGTGCCGATCAAGATTCCCTCGGGTGCGAATATTTTCCCGCAGAGTTCGTTGAAAGGCTCCGGCGACCGTTCCAGTTATGACAACGACAAATACTTGCTGTCGAGCGGTGGGACCGGGGCGATTGCGGTGACGATCGCCACAGAAGGCGATCAGTCCGGCCTCAAGGCAAATCAGGTGCGTCTGAGCCAGAACGAACCAAAGGCCAAGATTGACGCCATCCAGGTTGGAAACACGGCGACGGCGAACCCACCGCCGGACAAACCCAATGCCATCCCGGCCGGTGCCACGGTCACGGGCGCCGATTCCGAGAAGCGGGTCGTCACTTTGAGCGGCCTCAAAACAGATGTCTCCATCGAGGGATCATCCGTCACGTTCGGCCGGCCGAAAGGCGATTACGCCGCCGAGGCCCTGATTCGGCTCTGGTACTCATGGGCGGAATATTTCCGGAAGCACTGGAAGGACGCCACGCCGGGTGCCCCCACGACCAGGACCGAGGTCATTGGCTCGATGGAAGAGCGTTCCGCTACGCTCAACTTCAGCAAGCCTCAGCCGAATTTGGTCGAGGGGATGGCTGTGGACGGTCCGGGGCTAACCGATGCCATGACCGAGGTCGAAAGGCACCAGGGCGACGCTGTCATCCTTAGGATGTCGAGCGACAAGACGTCAGCCCTGCTTAGCCAGGTTGCGAACAAGGCGTCAACCAATCAGCCCTTCTTCGTTCGTCCGCCGGAGAAGCTTCTTTGGACTCCGACCCAGCAGGGCGATCCGGGATACCCGTTGCTCAACTTCTCGTTCTCCGCGAAAGAGATGATGCCAAACGATCCGAAAAACCCGCAAAATTCACGGAATCCCTTCGAGTTTTCCAGGGCCGTCTACCTGGCCATGGCTTCGATGAACCAGATCGGCCGTCCGAACAACGACAACGTGTTCAAGTTCATGCAGGACATCGTCGGAGCAAACATGGGATTCATTTTTGACCAAAAAGGAAAAGATTCGAATGCCGGCCAAATGGTGATGGCTGAGATCCGGGACATCATCAAGTCGATCCTGCGCGGGGTGAGCGATTTCACCAGATTCCCTGACATCCTCGACGACAAAGGCAATCACATCCAATGGTATCCGCATCCGGCAGAGAAGGCCGGTGGTCAGCCCTTCAACGTGTTCAACCTCGACCCGTTCGTCTGGTTCGTGCACGTCAAACTCGGGTTCTCGGGCTACGGATTTTCCATTGACGATGACACAGCCGATGTTGGTGCTGGGGGAGCGGAGAACCTGCAAATCTCGGTCGGTGGCCCCGGCGGCCTCAAGAACGAAGCCGCTTGGGCGATCCAAGCCCCGTTTGGTCCGCTCAAGGATGTCGAGTGCACCTATTCCGGCCCGGATGAGACCGCATCCGCCTGGGATGCCATCGCGAGCGTCGAGGTGACCAAAGACCAGCGCATGAAGGTCACCACTACGGGACAACACAACCTCCAGAATGGGGAGCTTATCGTCATCGAACAGGTCCAGGGTAACCCTGACGCCAACGGGAAGTTCCAGGTTGGCCATGCCACGCAGTACACGTTCGAATTGCTGAATGCCGAGACAGGAGAGCCCGTCAAGCCATCCACCCCCGCTGCCAAAGCGACACCCGGCACCGGCCGCTGGGGTGCTCCGCCCCGTCCCTATCTGATCACGGGCAAGGATCTCTCCAGGGTTTTCTACCGGGTTGACGGCGATGATGCCCAGCGCACGTTCCGGGGGGCGATTGTCACGGTCGGACAGGATACGAAAGCGCGCGGCAAAGAAGTTCGGATCTGGCGCAGAGGTAGCACCGACAATGGTCAGCTCATTCTGAGTGAAGAGCTAACCGACAGTTCCGGCAAACCCTTGAAGGCTGGCTCATACAAGTTCACCTTCACCGGAGGCGAGTAACAGCTTAGCAACCGCATTCAACGGGGAGGCCATGGTCTGCGTGCCATGGCCTTCTCTGCGTTGAGGGCACCCACTTTGTTTTCCCAGAAAGCGATGGCAGGGCTCCTATCTTCAACCAGCCAAGGCCGCCAGAGTTTTGGCGAGCACTTTGACTCCCGTCTCGATGTCTTCAGGCTTCGAGAACTCGTCGGGGCGATGACTGAACCCCTGTCGGCAGGGGATAAAAATCATGGCGGTTGGGGCAATCCTGGAAAGGAACAAGCTGTCATGGTAAGCCCGGCTGATCATTCGGAGATGGGGGAGATTTTCCGTGGCGGCTTCGATGGTCGATATCACGTGGCTGTCACAAATGGCCGGAGGGTCGGAATTGATGACTTGGACCGTGGGCTCAAGTTTCCGCCGGGTCGCGATGGTTTGGATCTCAGATTTGAGAGCCTCTTCCACAGCGAGTCTTGCCTGATGGTCCGTGTCGCGGATATCGATTTCGAGGACACACTGAAATGGCACCGAGTTGATGGCTCCGGGCTCGACGTGGAAAACACCGGTGGTCCCAACCCCATCCTCGGAGCCCAGAGTTTTGACCAGACGCTCGACAGCAAGAGCTGTTTCGGCCCCACCCAGAAGTGCATCACGACGATCCGGCATCAGCACAGCGCCTGCGTGGCCACCCTCTCCTTGAAAGTGGACGCGCCATGCGGCCGGAGCGGCAATTTTTTCAACAATACCAATCGAAAGATTTTCGCGTTCAAGGAGTGGGCCTTGTTCGATGTGAAGTTCCACGAACGCCTCGAAATGACCGGCCTGCAGCGGCACATCATCGAGTGGGCCCGAGAACCCGGCTTCCGTGCGCCAGTCGTCCAGCGATTTGCCTTGGCGATCCTTCAGGGTCATGGCCGCCTGCGGAGAAAGGCTGCCACTGAGGAGACGGCTCCCAAGACACCCAATTCCGAAAAGAGTGGGCTCTTCCGATGTAAAAAGCACGATTTCCAGAGGGGCCTTTGGCGAGAACCCGGATTCCCGCAACGACCGAAAGGCTTCAAGCGCACCAAGCACGCCGATGACCCCATCGTATTTGCCGGCGTTCGGGATCGCGTCCACATGCGACCCCGTTGCCACGGGTTTGCGTGAAGCATCGGACCCTTCCCATTGGGCAAAGGTGTTTCCAATGGCATCTTCTCTCACGCTGAGTCCGGCCTCTTGGAACCGAGTCTTCAGCCATGTTCTTGCTCTGCGATCTTCCCCGGAAAAGACGACTCGCGTGACCGCCGGGGCAGGGGCCGCAGAAAAGGCAGCGAGGGTTTCAATTTCCTCCAGAAGCCGGCTGAGGACAATGGTCATGGAAGAGTGGGGTGACGATTCACGTTTTTGTAATAGAGGTAGCTGGCCGGCCCATCTCCCATGGCCACAAACCATTGGGGGCAATACGGCCCCATCCAAATCACATCGCCTGCTTTTGTGGGATACCAGGATTCTTCAAGGCGGTAAATTCCCTGGCCCTCCACCATCAGTAACCCGTGCTCCATGATGTGGGTTTCCACAAAGGGCAGCGTCGCGCCAGGCTCGTAGATGAAAAGATTCACTGCCATGTCGAACTCAGGATTGTCGGGAAGCAAAACTTTAAGAATCGCTTTGGGATTGCCCAGGAAGGGTTGTCCTTTGACCTCACTAACATTGCCGATGACGCGGGCCGGTGGCAGTTCTCCCTGAAGTGGCTCAAATCGTTTTTCAAAAACGGTGATTTTTGTGCCTGCTCCAGCCTGCAGTTTTTCTGCGTTCGTTGGTGGGAGGTAGAAGTATCCGCCGGTGGGGAGGGGGGTGTGATCGGCAAGCGACAATGACCCCGCGACCACATAGACAAAGCGCTCAATATCATCGTTTGCTGGCAGAGGAAGAATCCCCTCCTCCAACCACTCTGCGCTGAACTGCACGAACATGGCCCCCATTGCCGGCGTGATGTGAAAATAAACAGCGACCCCACTTGCGCCGGCAACAGGGCTTGGCACAAATCCATCCGGGCTGATGAGGGCATGATTCGGTCCGCGGTGCGTGCGGGTGTGACCAAAGAGGGGAGGGTGAGTGGATTGGGTCATGGATATTTTGGGTTTGATTTTGTGGGTCGGAGGAGTTGGCCGTGAAAGGTGGTGTGGTGTTTGCCATCGCGGAAGACAGGGGTCCCGCGAACAACCGTCTCCTTCACCTGCCAAGCAAGGTCCATGCCCACGTATGCGCTTTCCGGGTGCCGGGTGAAAAGCCCTGATTTTTTAATGGGTTGGGGGCTGGTGGGTTTGATGAGGACAAGGTCCGCATCCCTGCCAACTTTGATGCTGCCTTTTTGGGGGAGAAAAAAACGAGGAGCGACCACGCTTGAGAGCAGGGAGGAAATGGTGCTCCATGAGAGTCCCCGTTTCCTTGCGGCTTGAAGGAAGAGGGGCATCGCGTGCTGGCAGCCGTTGATCCCGCCCCAGGCCTCAAGAAAAGGTCGGCCGGCTTTCATCGCAGGGGGTGAGGGCGAATGATCCGATCCGATGGTGTGGATCTTTTCTTGTTTTAAGGCCCGCCAAAGTTGGGAAACGGTTGCGGGGCTGCGGAGTGGGGGGGCACACTTTGCGACTGCTCCGAGGGATTCCATGACTGACTCTCGCATCAGGAGATAGTGCGGGCAGGTTTCAGCGGTGACATCCATGCGGCGTTTTCTGGCTTTTGCGATAAGTTCCAGGGCCTCCGGTGCGCTCACGTGCACAATGTGCAACCGGCAGCCCGTTTCTTCTGCCACATGAAGCGCCTTGCGCACCGCCTCCACCTCACAACTCTCAGGGCGCGAGCGGACAAAGTCCCGCCAACTTTTTCCCGAGGATGCATGATGAGCGAATTTTTCGAGTTCTTCGGGATCCTCGGCGTGCAAGGCAAGCGTTAGCCCAGCCTTCGCGCAAGCCCGGGCTCCCAGAAGAAGGGACCGTGCATCCACCGCCGGAAAATCCTCAATCCCGCTGGAGCACATGAAGGCTTTGATCCCGATCGCGCCCACTTTAGCAAGCCCTCCAATCTCACCAGAATTTCCAGGCACAAGCCCACCCCAAAGTCCAAAATCAATCAGCGATTTTTTGCCTGCGATCCTGGCTTTGCGGAGAAAATCAGCCTCGGAGAGAACGGCGGGGGAACTGTTTAGTGGCATGTCAAAAAATGTCGTCACCCCGCCTGCCGCCAGCGCGCGCGTCCCGGTCTCGAGGCCCTCCCAGGTTGTTCGTCCTGGTTCATTGAGATGGACGTGCGCATCAATAAAGCCCGGCAACACAAAGCATCCCCGCGCATTCAGTTCTTCTTTTGCGGCGCCATCAAAGCGGCTGGAAATTCCAACGATTTGGCCGCTGACAATCACAATATCTGAAGGCCCCCGGCGCAAGGTGGGCAGGCGACCCTGACGAATCACAAGATCGGCAATCATAGAGCACCCTCCCATTCTATCAGGGCATGCGTCAGGATTTGAATTGCGGTGTCAAAGTCCTCAAAATCCACGCTTTCATCGGGGTGATGGCTGATGCCGTTTTTACAGCGGACAAAAAGCATTCCCATCGGGGCCACACGGGAGAGGATCACGGCATCATGCCCGGCTCCACTGCAAAGCGGAATGTTGGCTCCCTGGATCTCCTGAGCGGAGCCAGAAAGCAGGGCCGTGAGGCGTGGTGAGCAGGCCACGGAGGAAGATTCCTGGACGACTTCCCAATCGGCTGCCAACTGACGGGTCTCGGCAATGGCCTTCATCCGCGTTGCGATGGCAGCGAGTGCGGCAGTCCGGGCCTCGTTCTCTGCGTGCCGCACGTCCAGGGTCATCGTCACCTCCGAAGGCACCACATTGGATGCGGCATTCTGCACATCCAAGCATCCCACAGTCGCAACCAATCCGGGGACCGAGCGACCGATCTCTTCCACTGCCAAAACCAACTCGGAGGCACCGGTCAAGGCGTCTTTTCTTAAGAGCATCGGACAGGTTCCCGCATGGTCGGCCCGGCCTCTGAGTTGGAGCTTCACACGGGTCTGACCCGCGATGTGGGTCACAATCCCCGCAGGGATGTTGTTGTGTTCCAACACCGGCCCCTGCTCAATATGGATTTCGAAATACGCATGAAGGGATTCGGGCGTGTAGCGGGGAATGGGCTCGTGGTCTCCGCTTGGGATCAATTCCCCAACCGAGATTCCTCGTGCGTCCGTGCGCTGGAGGTCTTCGTCAGTGATGGCCCCAAGTGCCGCCCGACTTCCGAGGTATGCACTCTGAAATCGCAACCCCTCCTCATCGGAAAATGCCGCAACTTCCAGCTGAAAGGGAAGCTCGTCCCAGAGGTTCTTCATTTTTTCCACGCAGGCCATCGCGGCAAGAATCCCCATGGCCCCATCAAATCGGCCCGCATTGCGCACGGTGTCAAAGTGGGATCCTATGACCACTCTCGGGCGCCCAGAGACTGGCGTTTGGCCAAAGACATTGCCCCAAGCATCACGCTCCGTGAGCAGTCCGGCTTCCTCCATCGCCTGCATCAGAAGAGCCGAAGCCCGCTCCATGCCTGCCCCCCCAAATTCCCGGGTGAGCATTCCTGGCTCATCGCTGATCTCACCCAGCAACTCCAACCGTTGCCATGCCCGCCACGCTACAGGATCCATCAGCTTCCCCGATAAGTGCTGTAGGCCCATGGCGAGCACAGAAGTGGTACATGATAACTGCGATCTCCGTCATCGATTCCAAAACGCACGGGCACCTGTCCCAGGAACGAGTTTTCCCCGCCCTGTGCAAAATATTCCCCAACAAAGAAGACCAATTCATAGCTCCCAGGGCTCATGGCCTCGCCCTCCAGGAAGGCGGCTGTCCTGCCATCCGCGTTTGTTGTCTGTGCGGAGAGCTGGGCGCCTCCCTGCCATAACTCAATCCTCATTCCCCCCGCAGGAATTCCCCGGCTGGTGTCCAAAACATGGGTTGTCAGTTTTCTCATAAATCCGTCACCAAATCGGCAAGCCGCAAAGCCGCAATTTTTTGAATCTCTCCCCAAGCCGTCGCGATTTCAGCATCCCGGTCATTGGAAATCCTCTCCTTCATCGCCCCCACAATGGTCGAAATGGAATTTAAACGTGCGCAGATCACGAACGGGAATCCGAAGCGGTCACGGTAGTCGGTATTGAGTTCGCGAAGGTGGTCGAGTTCCTGATCGGAGAGATCAAACAATCCGCTCGCAGACTGCTCCTGACGTGATTCAGACGTGAGCGCCAAACGTTCCCCAACGCGAGCCGCAAGGTCCGGGTGTGCGCGAATCAATTCGAGAACCGCCAACTCTCCGGCTTGCTCAACGGTTTTTGTCATTTCTTCCAGCAGTTGAGCCCGGTCGGAAAACGGTCGCCGCTCCCACGTCCTGTCGGCAATCCATGAAGACTTCTCGAAGACTGGTCCAAGAACTGCTTGGAATTCCCTCTGACTTGAGGAATTTAATTGTTTTAATGACCATGAAGAACCGGAGGGCATGCCGCAGTTTTTCCGCATTAACCGTGCCGCAACGCCGAAAATCCATCAAATTCGAAAAATGAAGTTATTCAGTCAGAGTTACGGGAAGCAAAGAGTGCGGTTTTTGAAGGTCCTCCGTGGCGAGGCCCTGCACGAAATTTTTGAAGTCAGCGCTGGCATTGAGTTGGATGGGGATTTTGAGGCGGCGTATGTGAGTGATGACAATTCCTCGGTGGTGGCCACGGACACCATGAAAAATACCCTCCTGGCCCTCGCCTACCGGTTTGAAGGAAGGACGCTTGAGGAATACGCCGCTTTTGTGGCCAAACATTTTCTGGATAAATATTCCCACGTCCGGTGTGTGTCTTTGGTGTTGGAGCAAACACCATGGCGCAGAGCCGCCCTTCCGGCTGGTCCACATCCCCACACTTTTGAAGGGGCTTCAGCGGTCTCGACGGCACGCCTTGTCGCTACGAGGGATCAAGTCACCATCTTTGGAGGCATCAAAAACTGGCAACTCCTCAAAACCACCGGCTCGGGGTTTGTGGGTTTTCCCCGTGACGAATTCACAACACTTCCGGAAACCTCTGACAGAATCCTTGCCACAGAGGCCGCTGTCGAATGGGAATTTCTCTCCCCGGAGTCGAACTTTGAAACCACCCGCATGGACGTGCTGGCAGAACTGCTCCGCGTGTTTGCTGAGAACTTTAGCACCTCCGTCCAGCGCACGCTTTTCGAAATGGGGGAGGCGGCCCTGCTTGCGGCTCCCGCGTTGGCAAATATCAAGCTGACGATGCCAAATAAACATTATCTCCCCCTGAACTTGACAGCCTTTGGTGCCCCGGAAGGACAATCGACAATCCTGCTGCCGACGGACGAACCGCATGGAAAGATTGAAGCCACGGTCTCAAGGTGAACTCCCTTCACGACTTTATTCGAACATTATGCCCTCAAAAGGTTTGAATGCCCCCCTCCTTTGAATATGTTTGCCATCATGAATAAATCTGTCCGCTCACTCCTCCTTGTTTCTGGCTTTCTTTTGGCGGCATCTGCGGCTCAAGCCCATACTGGTGACGGATCGGTGCATGGATTCACCTACGGGGCGGAACATCCTTTTGGTGGCCTTGATCATCTGCTCGCAATGATTGCGGTCGGTCTCTGGGCGGCTCAACTCGGAGGTCGCGCGCTCTGGGCCGTGCCTTTGACTTTTGTGGGAATCATGGCGGTCGCTGGTGCTTGGGGGATGGCTGGTATAGGTTTGCCATTCGTAGAAATAGGAATTCTTGGATCTGTGCTCACCCTCGGCGTGGTGGTCGCCGCCGCCGTTCGTCTGCCTGTTTCATGGAGCATGGCCCTTGTTGGTTTTCTTGCCCTTTTTCATGGACAGGCCCATGGAGCAGAAATGCCCGCCGATTCGTCAGGGATTGCCTACGCAGCTGGCTTTGTCCTCGCGACAGCCGTTCTCCATGCCTCAGGCATCGGCCTCGGAGTCCTCTTTAAAAACATCTCCACCCCAATCCTCACCCGAGCCGCCGGAGCCTGTGTCGCTCTCCTCGGGGTTTGGTTGGTTGTGAGTTGAGCCATTTCAGTCCATTGTGTGTCATGCTGGCACTGTTATGTGAGACAATATGGCGCATAAGTCCTGTTTTTCCTATAGGGCCTTTTGTGGATATTAATTTTAACCACCTAATATAAAGCACCTTACAATCGAAATCTCCATCTAAGAACAAAACCTGCTGATATGATGGCATGGCTAAAGTTCTAGGAATCGATTTGGGCACGACAAACTCGTGCATGTCTGTGATGGAAGGTGGAGAACCCGTGGTTCTCGAAAACTCTGAGGGGGCTCGCACAACTCCTTCAGTGGTGGCTTTCTCAAAGAGTGGTGAACGTCTCGTTGGCCAAGCGGCCAAACGCCAGGCGGTCACAAATTCTCAAAATACCATTTTCTCTGTGAAACGCTTCATGGGACGGAAGTTCTCCGAGCTCGGAGACGAAGTGAAGCGCGTTCCTTACAAAATTGTTGCTGCTGACAACGGGGATGCCCACATCGAAGTGGATGTGTCCGGTGAGAAAAAGCGGTTCAGCCCCCCAGAAATTTCCGCGATGATCCTCGCGAAGCTCAAGTCCGACGCGGAAGCCAAACTTGGCGAAAAAATCACCCAGGCGGTGATCACTGTTCCGGCCTATTTTAACGACTCCCAGCGTAATGCCACCAAGGATGCTGGCAAAATTGCCGGCCTCGAAGTTCTTCGAATTATCAACGAACCGACCGCCGCTTCTCTGGCTTATGGTCTCGAAAAGAAAAAGGACGAAAAAATCGCCGTGTATGATCTCGGTGGTGGCACCTTCGATATTTCGGCTCTCGAAATCGGAGATGGTGTTTTCGAAGTGCGTGCCACCAACGGTGACACCCACCTGGGTGGTGATGATTGGGACAACCGCATCATGGACACCATCATCGCCGAGTTCAAATCCGACACCGGCATTGACCTGTCAAATCAACCGGATGCCGTTCAGAGGATTAAAGAAGAAGCCGAAAAAGCCAAAATTGCCCTCTCATCCGCTCAGGACTACGAAGTGAATCTTCCCTTCATCACGGCTGACCAAACGGGCCCCAAACACATTCAGAAAAAATTCACCCGGGCGAATTTGGAACAGCTCACCGATGATCTTTTCCAACGGACGATCAAACCCGTCAACGACTGCCTGGCTGATGCCAAATGGGACAAATCGAATGTCGATGAACTGGTATTGGTGGGGGGAATGACCCGCATGCCCAAGGTCGTCGAGACAGCGCGTGCGCTCGTTGGCAAAGAACCACACAAAGGAGTGAATCCCGATGAAGTGGTTGCCGTGGGTGCTGCCATTCAGGGTGGTGTGCTCAAGGGTGACGTCAAAGACGTTCTTCTTTTGGACGTGACGCCTCTCACGCTGGCCATTGAAACCGCTGGAGGAATCGCCACGCCGATGATCTCCCGCAACACCACGATCCCCACCCGCAAGTCTCAAATCTTCTCGACTTACAGCGACAGCCAGCCAGGGGTTGAAATCAAGGTTCTGCAAGGTGAGCGTCAACTCAGCCGTGATAACAAAAATCTTGGTACATTCCACTTGGATGGCATCCCGCCAGCACCCCGTGGTGTGCCGCAGATCGAGGTCACGTTCGATATCGACGCGAATGGTATCTTGAACGTTTCTGCCAAGGATCTTGGTTCAGGCAAAGAGCAAAAAATTTCGATCACCGGTTCCAGCGGGCTTTCCAAGGAGGAGATCGAACGCATGCAAAAAGATGCCGAGGCTCATGCCGAAGAGGACCGCAAGGCCAAGGAATCCATTGAGGCCCGCAACAACGCGGACAATCTCGCTTATCAAAGCGAGAAACAGCTCAAGGAACTCGGCGACAAATTCGATGGAGCCACCAAAAAAGGCATCGAAGATGCCATTGCTGCGGTCCGCGAAGCGCTCAA
>JBGTAR010000327.1:0-18232 GCA_041749815.1 Terrimicrobiaceae bacterium | reverse complement strand
TGGTTGGACGAGAAATCATCGCCTCCAAGCTGCGTTTCTGTTCCGGGCTTGCTGCGAGAATGCGGATTGGACGGGCCATCCGCCAATCGTAACCGCCAATTTGTGTTTTGTATAGCTATTTAACAACCAGCACACTAGCTCTCAGGCCGTACCTCTCACCAAGAACGATAATGCCACCGCCCTGAATCTAGCCGGTAGTTACGTCGCAGGCGGCCCTCCCAACGTGAGTGGTGTTGATTCCATCATTTTCAATAACACCCTCACCGCTGCACGATCTTCTGCGATTGGTTCTGGGGGTATCGCGGTATCAGGACTGGATTTTCAGGCTAGTCAAATCTTTGGTATGACAATTGCAGCCACTGGCTCATCGCAGCTGACGATTGGTGCTGGCGGAATTAATATTGATACAACATCGCTGATTCAAATTTCTGCTCAGGTTACACTTTCTGCGAATCAAAATTGGGATATCGGAACGGGTGGAACTTTGCGATATTCTGGTCCCCTCACGACCGGTGCAAACACATTAAGCATTACGGGGGCAGGCAGCCTGAACTTAAGGGGTGTAATCACACTCGGATCAACGGTAACTATCGACACTAATATCAGTGCTGATAGCGCAACCGGCGAAATCACCCTTGGGGGAGCAAACGCGTTTGATTCGCTTGCAATATCCCGTGGAGTAGTGAGTGGCGCAACAATTGGTGATTTTGGAATTGCCAGCAATTTTGGTGATGGCGGAGCCAGCACGGCTATCAATATAGGCACAAACGCTGTAGCAGGCACTTTCAATTACACGGGCAACACAGCCTCATCAAACCGCACCTTCAACCGCACAGGTGTAATCACAGTCGGTGGAGTGACCAATGGAA
Organism: Terrimicrobiaceae bacterium; assembly: GCA_041749815.1. Classification (GTDB taxonomy): domain Bacteria; phylum Verrucomicrobiota; class Verrucomicrobiia; order Chthoniobacterales; family Terrimicrobiaceae; genus JAJTZA01. The sequence continues at coordinate 17,363 of JBGTAR010000327.1, read as the reverse complement.
TCATTAATGTCACAACTGCGGGGCAAACCTTAACCCTTCAAGGCGATTTGGCTTCGGGATCCGGCTCAACTAATGGTGGTTGGCAGTTCGGTGGTGCGGGCAATCTCACACTTCAAGGCGTTATCGCAGAGCAAGCAGGCACGGGTGATACTTACGTCAGAAAAGCAGACGCTGGAACAGTCACCGTTGAGGCAGCGAATCTCTATGAGGGTGGAACAACCGTGGATGGTGGCACACTCCTCGTCAACAACACCACTGGCTCAGGCCTTGGCGCCGGCAATGTCGTTGTTAATGCTGGTAAGATCGGTGGAACAGGCAGCTTCACAGGGGCGGTGACTGTCAACAGCGGAGGAACACTTGCCCCCGGAGCCTCGATTGAGACCTTGGGATCTGGCACTCTGACACAAAACAGTGGTTCGACCTTCGACTACGAGGTTAACTCAGGAGTGGCACTTTCTGTGGGAGCGGATCTGCAAAAAGTGAGTGGGGATCTGAACCTCAACGGAACCGTGACCCTCAGCTTCACAGACCTGAATCTGACTCCAACGGCCTTTGCAGCCGGAACCAAGTTCACGCTGATCAACTACTCAGGAGCATGGAACAACGGCCTGTTCACCTACAACGCAGCAGCAATTGCCGATGGGGGCACATTCACTGCCGGTTTGAATACATGGGAACTCGACTACAATGCCGCCACGGGGGGATCAAACTTCAGTGGAGAGCAACTGTTTGCAAACTATGTGACTGTCACCGTTGTTCCCGAGCCAACAACCTTCTTGCTACTTGCAGTCGGCGGATTGGCCACGATGGTGTTCCGTCGCCGTCGCGCTTAAGAAGCACGTAAAATTCGAAATTTCTCCGGGCGTCTTGGCATCAAGCCAGGACGCCCGTTTTTGTTCCACAGGCAATCAACCGACGATGCGCCCTCTCGCTGGGTCACCAAGTGTTCGAGGCCATGAGTGCTGAGGGCAACGCGCTTTGAAGGTGGGATGGTCGCAAAATTGTTTAATACTCCCCTGCGAAGACGGAACGGCAACCGTGAGTTGCCGCCCTCGCTGGCAAGTTTTTCTTACAAAAGCCTTGGTGTTTGAAGAGTCAAACCAAGAAAATACTTAATTTGAGGAATGCAAAAGATCCGCACTCGGACTCGAATAAATCCCTGCATAGTCTACTCATTATCAATGATTTGTTCCTGACTCATGTAAACGTTCTCAATTTCTACCTTGCAAACGAATCACATAATTGATGATCCAGTGGATCCTCTCACCTTCAAAAGTAAAAAATGCCAACTTCAATGTCTCATGAAAAAATCCCAACATATTAAAATCAAAGCTTTGCTGGCCCTTGCATCTGTGGCTGGGCTCATTCCTCTCCAGAATGCTCAAGCAATCGATGTTCTCAAGGCTGATAATACCAACCTTCTCAATTTGCCGGGTTCCTGGTTTTTGGGCAATGTTCCAATGTCTGGAGATGTTGCGGTGTGGGATAGCACGGTCACCGCAAATCGAAGCCAGGCTATTGGTGGAAATCTTTCCTGGCAGGGCATCCGGATTGCCAATGCCGGAGGAACAGTCATGACCATTTCCAATACGGCAGCCAGCGTTTTGGATATTGGATCTTCCGGAATCGATATGAGTGCAGCAAGCGTCGACCTCGGAATTTCGGCCCAATTAAATCTTTCAGCGGCTCAAACTTGGAGCATTGCAAGCGGACGCAGGTTGGTTGTTAACAACGCTGCAAACACCGGGTCAGTAGCCCTGGCAATCAATGGGCCGGGAACTCTGGCGGTTGGGGCTGTTGGTTCTTTGGGGACAAATGCTTTGACCCTGGGGGGAGGCGTCACCCTGTCTTCGGATACGGGCACCGCAAGAACTATTTCCAATGACTTTGTGCTTGCTTCCAACATTTCCGTGGCTCGTGGGGCCTCAGCTGGTAGACTCACAATTAATGGCAACTTTAACACAGGGGCCACGCAACGAACGATTAGCATCGTAAACACCGCTGGAAGCCTGGTAGCTGATTATTCGTTAAATTTGAGCGGTCTCGCTTCAACATGGTCTGGAACAGGTGGGGTTCGCTTTGCCAATGGAGACACCGCATCCACGCCTGTGGTTTCTGTCCGATTCGGAGCCGCGGGAACAAACCCAGCCATGAACACGGAAATCACCATTGCATCTGGTGTGATTGGATCCATCAGTGCAGCAAACGCAGCCTTCAATGCCCAAACCCGCCTAAACATCGAAGCGGGTGGAACTTATAGCATGAGTGCTGGCGTCACTTCTGGAAACAACCTTTCCCAGACAGTCCAGTCCTTGGAAGGAGCAGTAGGATCGAATTTCCTGGGTTATGCCGCTTCTTCGGGTGGGATCCTGACCATTGATGGTGGCGTTCTCACAAGTTCAAAAACCTTTGCGGGAACCTTCGCCGAGACAGCGGCAGGATTTATGGGAATCACGAAGCTGGGATCAACAACTCAAGTTCTGTCAGGTTCCAATGCTTATAGTGGAAGAACTCTCGTCACTGGCGGAACACTGCTGATTAATGGTGCGCATGTCACTGGCACATCTGGTCTTGCAGGAACAAACGGAGGATGGGGTTCTGCTACGAACGGAAACTTTCTCATTCAATCCGGGGCAACTCTTGGGGGCACAGGCAACATTGCTTCCACAAACAGCGAGGCCAACTCCAACATGATCCTCATTCAAAGTGGCGGCACACTGGCCCCTGGTTCTGGAGGTATCGGAACACTTGAGCTTGATGGAGCCAACATTTCTGGCGCTGGTGCCGAGCTATTAAACATGGCCGCAGGAGCGGAATTTAATTTTGAACTCGCGGGAAATGGGGGCACGCCTGACCGTATCGATTTCTGGAATTACGCAGGCGGCGACTTTTTGCTCAACAATAATGAAATCAACCTAAGCCTCTCCGGTCCAATCGTGGCTGGAACCTACACAGTTGATATCATTCGGTTCTTCAGCGATGACGGGATCACGCCGCTTGCATCAGGGATTGCCAGCGGGTTGGTCCTCGGAACAATTGATCCCAACCTCTCTGGAACTCCAACAATCATCTATGGCACCGATGTGATCAGCATCCAATACACAACAATCCCTGAACCCTCCGCCTTCCTGCTCCTCGCGGCAGGTGGTGTGGCTACGATGGTCTTCCGTCGTCGTCGCGCCTGACAAGCACGTAAAAATCAAAATTCCGCGGGCGTCTTGGCATCAGGCCAAGGCGCCCGTCTTTATTTGAGGCTCTACACCATCGCAGGGAGCGCCAGGCGCTTGTGCCTGACACCGCCTTCGCAAAAGCCTACACCTTTGGCAAGCGTTGCCCGCCCGAATTTTCTATTTCGCAAAAAGGCGGAGAGCGGTCGTCGTTGCTTGTTCGTGAGATTCTCAACATCCCCATCTTTTACCCTAAAAACGCGAATGAAATCTCGCGCAGAGGCGCAAAGACGCAGAGAAGAGGAGGTCATGATCAATTGAGTCAACGTCTTCCAGATGACTGGTGATTTCGTTCCAACTCTCAGCGACTCAGCGACTCAGCGACTCTGCGGGAGTTTTTCTTCTTCTATTTTCCTTTTCAGAACCCACTCAGTGGCTGTGACACGCGATTGTCATGCGCAATTGACACCCAATCACACCATTGAAAATAAATCAAAAATCACAGCAGTGATTCTTGCAATTCTTTTGAAATGATCTAGTTTACGTACGTCATGATGATTTTCCCCAAGAGACACGCCAAGGTTTCCGCATTTAGCTTGATTGAGCTATTAACCGTGATGGCAATTTTTGCGATTTTAACGGCTGCGACGCTGCCGGCGCTTCGTGGTACGCTGGACGGTTACAACATCAGCGGAGCAGCTGATTTGGCTGGTGCAGAGATTGCGCTGGCGCGGCAGACCGCCATTAGCCGGAACTTGCCGGTGGAGGTGAGGATTTATAAACACGACGATGGAACTGGAGAAGCTTGGCGGGCCTTGGGGCTGGTGATTCCAGCTTCGGCGAGCGGAGCCGCTGCAGATGAGTGGATTGCGAAAGGCAAGGTTCTTCCAGGAAACATCCTGTTTGCTGACTCGGGAGACTTTTCGACCATTGTTTCGGAGGCCACCGCGGGAGCCGCGGCGGTTCCTCGCCTTGGAACGGAGGCCTCAGATGCGCCGGGTTTTATCAAGAGCAAAGAATATGTGGCGTTTCGCTTTCAGCCTGATGGATCGACCAACCTGCCGTCTGATCAGGCATGGTGTGTGACGCTGAAGAGCCCAAGATCTCAGCCCGAGGGAGACGCCCCGGCAGCGAATTATGTTTCCATTGTTTTGGATTCCCTGACTGGCCGGAGCATGACTTTCCAACCCACGTTCTGAGAACAACGGGCTCAACAATCGCTGCGATCTTGGTGATGGCATGTTCCTTCGTCGCTCATAGCGCGGAGCCTGAAAGTATAACGCCTGAAGGCTGTCGTGTTGAAAAAATTGAGGTGAAGTCTGCCTCCATGGGGCGGGACATCAAGGTGGCGGTCCTGCTGCCCCCTGCCAAGGAACCACAGGCCCCGCTTCCGGTCCTCTACGCATTACATGGCCGGGCTGCGTCATATCTGAGCTTTCAGGACATGGCACCCTTGCGGGCCTTTGTCGCTGATCATCCCATGATTGTGGTGTCCTTCGATGCGGATGAGGATTCGTCTTACATTGATGCCACCCATCGACCTCATTCACTTTTCACCACCTTCTTTTTTGAGGAGCTGATGCCGGAGATTGCCCGCCGCTTCCCAACCGATGGTCAGGTGGCGATCACAGGATTCTCGATGGGCGGCTTTGGAGCCATGCATTATTTGCTGACACGTCCGGAGATATTTACATCAGTGAGTTCGTTGAGTGGTGCCTTCGACCTTTTTGATGCCGAGTATGAAAATGAGGCATGGAAGGCCAGAGGTGCAGAGTTGCTTGGAAGTCGCGACCAAAACCCGGAGGCCTATCGCCAGCTGGTGCTCGCGTCGCGGCTGGAGGCCTTGGTTGCCTCAGGCAAAAAACTTCCGCCCCTGCTTTTGTTGTGCGGTTCTGGAGACAGCCTCAAAATCGGGAACCGACGGTTTTTGGATGTGATGCAATCTGCGAATGACAACGAGCTAAAAAAACATGCCAAGGAACTGGATGCGATCAGTGATGTCGGACAAAAAAGATCCCGGATTGCGGAAATCCAAAAAGCGTCCCTGGTTGATTTCGAATATCGGGAGTCTCCTGGAGGTCACAATTGGCCGTATTGGCGCGATGAGTTTGCGGTGGCGGCTGCATTTCATTGGAAACATTTCCAGAAGCCAACACCTTGATCCCCCCTGGGACCGCTGGCATCCTGCCGGCAACTTTTCACGGCCTCATCATGTGATATCCCCGATCCCCATTTTGATCAGCACGGTGGCTTTTCGAGAGCACCTTCTGCCTGAAGTCTTCGATCTGACGCAAGACCTGGGATATACTCAACTGGAAATCTGGGAGCGTCACCTCTTTGAGACTCCGTCAACCGATTGGCCTCACATTGTGCAGGATCTTGCCGTCAGGGGGCTTTCTGCTCCGGTGGTTTCTCCGTTTTTGTCATTCACGCGCGGCGCTGAGCGCCTCCTGAAAAGCCAGCAGGCGGCAGCAAAAGCCATTGAGATCGCTGCTCTTCTTGGCAGCAGCCGCTTCCGGGTTTTTACTGATGTGGGGCCGGATGGGCTGTCCAGTGCGGCGGCTGCGCCAGAGGATTGGCGGGTGGCCGTGGCAGAAATCTCCCGGCTTTGCCGTCAAAATCCACAATTGCTTTTTGTTCTCGAGACCCATCCATGGACGCTTGCCGACACCGTGGCTTCGACCGAGCGTCTTCTGCACGAAGTCGCCCAGCCAAATTTCAAAATCAACTTTCAGCCTATTCAGACGTTTCTGGACGATGGATTGGATGATGTTTTGGAAAGACTCTGGCCAGCGATCGCTCACATGCATTGGCACCAAATGAAACCAGATGGTGGCTTGGGATATTTGCATGAACCCGGGCAGGTGGATTTTGAAAAATTGGCCGCGTTTCTCATGGGGCATGACTATGAGGGCACTATATCCATCGAATACTGTTGGCCAGATGCCAATCTTGATATGATGCGGACGGATACGAGGTTCTTGGAGGGGATCTTCTCAGGCACAAAGAGAGAATGATCTGATGAGAGTTCGAAGCGTCCCGAGTGGTAGGGATGGCGGTCCCTCGCCGTGTTCTCCTCCATAGCTTTAGCGAAGGAGGACCCTCGCATCAAAAGAAAGAAGTCGGCGGGCAAGAGACTGCCGCGCCCTACCCTGGGAAGGATGAGCTGGCGCAAGCGCGAGGCGACCTTGTGTGGATGGCTGTCCTCCTTCGCCAAGGCTATGGAGGACACGTCCCTCGCCTTGTTCTCGGCCGAAGCTTCAGCGAAGGAGGACCTTTGCACTTTGAGGCTTGGAGCGTGCATTGGATGGGATGGCATGATAAATTTGTGTAAACCCTCTCTACGTTGAACGAACTATTTAAAGCCCTGATTGTGAGCGGCTCCCTTGGTGCCTTGGTGGGGTTGGAGCGGCAATGGGATGAGCAGGTTCGCGATCCCGAGGCGAGGGTTCCTGCGGGTGCCCGGACCTTTTGTTTGATGGCCTTGCTTGGCACACTGTGTGCCCATTTTTCGCAGCAGATTCATCCGCTGATCTTTGCGGCCGGGATGCTCGCGTTGTCGGTGTGGATGGGGGCGTACATTTTCTCGCAGCGCAAAGACAAACCCGGCTCAGGCCTCACCACGGCAGCGAGTGCCGCCATGGTTTATCTGGTGGGGGGGCTAGCCTACTCCAAGGAATGGAAAATCTCGGTGATGATCACTGTCATGGTCCTGATCCTGTTGGCTGGCAAGTCGGCCATTCATGAGTTTTCCAAAAAATTTACTAAGGACGATGTTCGCATGGCTCTCCAGTTTTTGGCTGTCAGTGGGGTGATCCTCCCCTTGGTGCCTGATCAGACCTTTGGTCCCTATGACGCATTTAATCCCCACTCTGTGTGGCTGATGGTGGTCATTGTGTCGGGCTTGGGGTTTGCCGGATATGTGGCGGTCCGTGTGTTGGGGCAGTCTCTGGGGATCATGCTCACAGGATTGGCGGGAGGACTGGCTTCCAGCACGGCCACAACGCTGAGCATGAGCCGACTGAGTCGCGATCAACCCCATCTCGCACAGGATTGTGCGCTGGCCATTGTGCTGGCCTGCACGGTGATGCTTTGGCGGATCAATTTTCTCATTCTGCTGATCAGCCCGCCCCTGGCGGTGAACCTGATTCCGGATATGGCCGTGATGAGCATCCCAGGTTTGGCGTATGCGGCGTGGCATTTTTTCCGAACACAGACAGCGTCCGCCAACTCCGAATCCTATCGGAACCCGCTCAGCCTTAAAGTGGCTCTGCAATTTGCGGCAATCTATGCGGTGGTGATTTTTGTGGTGAGGGCTGCCGATGTCCACTTCGGGGATGCCGGTCTTTTGGTCGCAAGCTTCCTCTCGGGCTTGACCGACTTGGATGCGATTGCCCTGTCCCTCTCCAACCTTTTCAAAACCGGAGACTTGGCGACTCCCTTTGCCGGTGCCTGCATCGTACTGGCCGCCGTGGCAAATTCGCTGATGAAGTTGGCTCTTGCGTGGGGCTTGGGCGACCGAAAATTACGTATCCCTGTCAGCTTGCTTTTGGGAAGCACTGTGATGCTGGGGCTGGGCCTGTTTTTGTGGAGAATTCTTACCGGTTCTTTGGTGTCGGTATAAATTGTTTCGCTTTTTTATCAGAGGATTGCTCGTCATCCTTCTCCTGCGTTTTCTCTTTGACTTCCCGATCTTCTCCGGGAGGGATTTCCTCCTCGGTGGGTGGCTTCTTGCTTGGCCAGAGCACCCGCCACGGCTCACTCTTGATAGTTGCTGTGAACTCCTCGGTGTTTTTCATAATGCCCTCGATGTTCGAGTCATTCAGCGTTTGCATAAAAACTTTGGAGGATTTGATCGTGGCTGCCAAGTCGGACTCTGGTCCCGTCAGACTCTCCATTTGCTCACTCAAGGCCTCGGAGATCTCTGGAACGCGCTCACCAATAAATCCTTTGCCATCCGGAGCCAGGCCGCTGGCCTCATCACCTTCAACAAAGTCGATGACCTGTTGCCCCATCAGGCCTTGTTGACCAAGACGGGCGATCACTTTGTCATAAACCTGCGCCTCGGCTGAGACTTGGACCGTAATGAGGACTTCGTAGTGTTCGTAACCCTTGGGGCGTCTGTCCATGGGAACGGGCGATTCAAGCAAGGCGACTTTTCCGATTTCCCTGCCCGCCAGAAGAACAGGGGCTCCGGGGCGGATGCCATTGGCATTGTCATAGGAGATCTGAAAAGTGTGTAACTTATTAATAACCCCCGGCATTCCGATCACCACAAGCACGGCAATCAGAACGCCAAGAGTTCCCAGAACCAAAAGTCCGGTTGTGATGGCATGTTTGGATGTTTTCATAATTTTTCAGCTGTCTGCGACTTTATAGGAGGAGAGAAAATCGCTGATTGTTGGCTCCTTGGAATTGCGGAATTCCTCGGGGGTTCCTTGCAAAAGAATTTTTCCTTCATGAAGGAAGGCCATCTGTGTGGCGAGGGTGAACGCGCTTTCCATCTCATGGGTCACCACGATGGAGGTAACCTTTTCTTCATCTCTTAGTTTTAGAATGAGTTCATCAATGAGTTTGCTGTTGATGGGGTCGAGGCCAGCGGATGGCTCGTCAAACAGGACCAACTCCGGCTCCAGGGCCAGAGCGCGTGCCAGGCCGGCGCGCTTTTGCATGCCACCACTTAACTCGGATGGAAACTTCCCGGCGGCATCTTCCAAATCCACAAGCTTTAACTTCTGGGTCACGATGTCTGAAATTTCCGAGGCCGGCTTTTTGGTGAGTTCTTCCAGAGGGAGTGCAACATTTTCAGCCACGGTCAGGGAACTGATCAGGGCACCATTTTGAAAGACCATGCCAATGTGTGTCCTTGCCACATTTAACTTAGGACGGGACATTTTTGTGAGTTCCTCATCTTTGAAGTGAACGGTGCCTGAGTCGGGCGTGAGAAGTCCCATCAAAATCCCCAGCAGGGTACTTTTGCCGCATCCGCTCAGGCCCATCACCACCAGCACCTCTTCTTTTGGAAGCGAAAAGCTCACATCTTCCAGGATCACTTTTTCGGAAAGGGTAAGTTTTACGCCCTTCATCTCCACCAGATTTTTTTGCGGAGCTGTCATGGGAAAAAGGTCAGAATAAAAATATTAAAAAGCGAGTCGACGACAATCACGGTGCTGATCGCAGTGACGACGCTGGAGGTGGTGGCTGTTCCGACTCCCATGGCTCCGCCTTTGACGGCAAGACCCTTGTAGCAGGCAATCGTTCCGATGATGGCTCCGAAGATAAAGCTCTTGGCGATCCCTGAGACGACATCGCGGATCAGGAGGTTTGTCATGACCTGGTCGAAGAAGAATCCGTAGCTCAGATCAAGGAGAAGTTCGGAGATGAGCGCCGCGCCGAATATCCCTGAAAGGATTGAGATCACCGCAAGGCAAGGCGTGAGCAGGAAAATCGCAAGAAACCGGGGAGCAACCAAAAATCGCCGGGCTCCAATTCCCATGCCTTCTATGGCTTTCACCTCGCCGCCAGCTGTCATGGCTCCCAATTCAGCCGTGTAGGCCGCCCCGATACGGGAGGCGAGCACGATGCCCGTAAACAAGGGACCCATTTCCCGGGTAAACGAAACGGACACCACCGCAGGCACCAGCGTCACCATGCCAAAGAGTCTAAGCTGATAGCCGGTCAGCAAGGCCATCGTGAGTCCCACAAATAATGAGAGCAGAATGACCATGGGGACCGAGCCCACGCCAGCGCGATGGCCTTGATAAAGGACATGTTCGGCGCGGAACGGCGATCGCCCTTTGCCAACCCTCTCAAAAATCTCGGAGAAAGTTCCTTGCACCATCCCCACCATATTTCCCAACTCGGCGAGCCCGCAGAGGGTGAGAGTCCCAACTTTTGAAATCATATATTCCCTTTTGGGGAGCGCTGCCGGACAATGCCTCTCATAGGCGCAACAAGCGGAGAGAGATCAAATATCCAAAGAGGACCCCAGCACCCAAACCAATGTTTAGAACGTGCTGAGCGTTTTTCTGGATGAGTTGGTGGAATGTTTGTGGCCCTGTGGCATGAGGGGCTGGCTCTCCCTTGACCTGGCCAATGACTGCGTTGTTTTGATGACGGAAATTATTCATGAGGGCTCCTTGGGATAATTTGGGTTGTCCGCAAGTGTGCATCATCGTGCATCGAAGCGCCATGGGGTGAAACCCGGGTCCTCAAATAGGGGAACCCCCGACCCGTTCAATCTGGAAAAAGGATTACCCCTCCAGTGGAATGGTGGATTTCGTCAGGCTTTGCTTGTCAACGTTTTGACGCCCGGTCTGGAAATATCAGGGTTGGAACGTGCGTCGTGGACTCTGGATCCCTTCAGGCCATTCGGGCACATCGCGTTTGCCGTCATTGTCGAAATCCGCCCGCATATAGGCTTCAAAATTGATTTTTGCACCCTGCGAGCTTTTTGTTGTGAAATCCATCGGCCCGACCGGTTGATCTCCCCATTTGATGAGAAGCACGGTTGTGACTGGGGCTTGGGACAGAGGGGGGTCGATGACGATGGATTGACCATCGGTTTCGCGCACCACCCGATCCATTCCATCGAAATCATACTCGACATGGTCTCCCACTGCAAACTGGTCGGTCCCTTCAAAAAACAATCGGGACTCGGTGTTGGATGCGATGTTTTTGCCATCGAGGGAAACGACGTTGAGCGGAATTTTTGCGAACTTTGGATCCTCGTAAACGGATCCCTCCTCCAGCCCGGCCGCTTGAAAATCTTCCACCGAGTTAAAAACTTTGCGTCCCTCGCCGGAGAGAGCCGCCAGTTGAGTGGTCCGGGCCTCGGAGCGCCAGAAAAGGTTGTTGGTTGAGGTGAGCTCTGCAGGCGATATTTTGCCACCGTAGGCGTATTTGCCGCCCCGGATGTCAAAGATGTTGCCGGTGAACTTGTGGCCGGCGCCATTGACGGGAATGGCACCATTTGCAAAGAGGGTGAACGTATTATTCTCAATCACATAGCCGCCGCCCTCTTTTTCTGTGCCGGTGTTTTTGCTGTCCGGTTCGCTTTGGCTGGTGAAGAAGGAATTGGCAACCGCTCCTCCGATGATGTTGTTGCGGGCGGTGAAGTCCACGGTTTGCTGGGTGTGGGCATTTTGTCCGGCTGCCATGAGCACATTCGAATCAAGGAGGTAGTTTTTGACGCCGCGGTAGGTTTGGATGTTGTCAGGATGGGCAAAGCGGCTGTGGTGGTGAATGGCGTTTTTCCGAACGATGATGTCTTCGGCATCCCATGCGACAACCAAACCGTCATTCAGGTTCCAAGCAATTTGGTTCTCCTCGATGAGCACATTTCTTGCGTTGGAAATCGTGGCCCCATAGGAATTATCCGCGATAAGGCAGCGGCGGATCACGCCATCCCTCAGGCCTTTGAGGTTCAGGCCGAATCGCTGGTTTTGATAGATGGCACAGGACTCCACCACCACCCCTTTGCCCGCATCGGGCGAGGCTTTGGTTTCGATTCCACCGATTCCGAAGCCATTGGGGTCGGCGGCCCCATGGCGCACCTGCAAACCTCGAAGAGTCACATAGGAACTCCCTCCCAAAGAAACCACGTCAATTCTTCGCGGAGCCTCCGCCGCCGCCAAGTCTTCCTTCGTGGGCGGCCACCAGAACACGCGTGTGCCGGTTTCCGTCTGCTGGTGAACCCATTTTCCCGGCTGGGTCAGAAAGCTCAAATGATTTTGAAGATAGAAACGGTCGGCCTCCGTAAAAGTTGCAAAACCCTCTTTGAATAACGGCCTCTCGACTTCCAAGGCACTGCCTTTTTGTGACCACCCTTTCACCGGTGCCAGGGTCTGCACCACCCCTTTCGCCAAAAAATAAAACATCTCGGCCCCCGACAGATCGTCAGCGGTGATGGGAGCCAATTGATCGGAGTTCACAACCTGACCATCCGTGCTGGAAACCGAGAACCAACCGGTGGTGGGGACACGAGCAATCTTTTGCTGATGGGCACCAAAAAAGAGGTGTTTCGGCTCCCAATCAATGTCCGTGTAAAAAATTTCGTTGGCATGGGGGTGGTTTGCCTCGGGGAGTTCGGAGCCAGCCAAGGGCTTCCAATTGGTGAGGGCATCCGCTCCACTGATGATGGCCGGGTTGGCCGGATCTTCCGATTCAATAATCACCGGATTTTCTGCTGTTCCCGTGCCATTCACTTTCACGGACTCACGGTAAATTCCCGGAGCGATACGGACAGTGTCTCCAGGCCCCAGCATTTGCACCGCCGCCGTGACCGTCTTGTAGGGGGCTTCTTTGGTGCCGGGATTCGAGTCGTTGCCCGTCGCACCATTGACAAAGCGGTCTGCGGAATAACCCGGCATGACGCCCATGGCGGTGGAAAAAATCAGGAGGAGGAACGTTTTGGTTTTCATAAAAGCTATTGCTGGGAGACCCATCTCAAAGTTTCATCTCGACTCAGATTTTTTAATCGGTGAGGAGACTGGCCGACATGGCACCTATCAGAAAAACAAATATCGAAGCTGTGATATTTTTATCAAGTTTATTCGATCAACTGGACCAAGCGCGCCTTGATCTGGTCATGCAAACTTGCGGTCCATGAGGGATTTGAGTCGGTCAGGTGGGCCGATGTGGTGCGGAGGTCGCAGGGGGCGATCAAAAGTTCAATATGGTCCAATCCGGTTTCGGCGCAGAGGAGGAACAGTTCCTCGATGGCAGGATCCCCGACGGCCAGGCAACCGGTGGAGGCGGCTTTGCCATGGATCATGATATCGGAGCCGAGGTTTTTTGCATCGCGGCCATCTTCCAAGGCGCGGCGGATGTCTTGGGGGGAGGGGTAATTCACACGCAGGGAGAGGTGGTATCGGCTGTTGGGATTTAGCAATTCAATACGATAAAAACCCTCGGGAACCTGACGGTCACCTTCTTTGAGTTTCGGGCCCTCCTGCCCGCTCGCGGCCAGGATTGGGAAAGTGTGGATCAATGTCCATTTTCCGTTTTCGTCCGGGGCATGGATTTCCAGCCTCCTCTCGCGTTTAAAAGCGACCAGCAAAACGCGTGGCGGAGGAAAGGTCACTCCGTGCTCATCAAAGCGCTGACGCAATTGACGGCCCGCCGTGGGGGAGAATTTCTTAATGACTTCCCTGACCGTGCGCACGGTGCCTGGTTTGGCGGCTGGCCAGAGCCATTGCCTCGATAACCACAGCGCAAGGGTGCCCAAAACAAGGCAGCCTGCCATCAAGTGGATGAAATTTCGCGAAGGGGTGGTCATGGCGATCGGAATCGCGAAAGAAATCTCATCACAGCAAACCGACCGATTGATAGAACCGGTGGGCCTCAGTCAAAGATTCCCGGAGGGTGGATTTTGCCGTCCATCCCGTTGCTGACTCAAAGAGGGATGGGTTGACAACCCATCGGTCGGCCAGGATCTCGCGGACCCGATCTCGCGTCAGGCTGGGAAGTTTGAGCCGAAGATGAGGTGAGGAGTCCACCACGACGGAAGCCGTACTGACAAGAGCATGTGGCAGAGGAAGGTTGACCCCCTTTGAGCGCAGGCAGCGGGCAGCCTCATTCAAGAGTGTGACATCCGAGAATTGTTGTCTGGATGCCACATAATAGCAGCGAGCGGAGAGGGTGTCATGGGCCTCAATGCTTGCGTCAATCGCATCCATCAGATCTCCGACTGCGAGGAAGCTGTACGTTTTCTTTTTGAATCCGGGTTTGGTGCGCACAACCCCCCTGGCCATTTGAAAGAGTTGAAGGACGGCGGAATCGCGTGGCCCAATGATCATCGGAGGGCGGAGGACAACAAGTCGGGAGCGTCCTGAACGCCTGAGCATGCGTTCCATCCGCAGCTTCGACTCCCCATAGTCGCTGATGGGCTCATCGGCATCGGACTCCTCGCGTGCTTTGTTTCCCTCAGGGGTCGGGCCGCCCGCGGATTGGGATGACAGAATGATGGCCGGGCAACCGGAGGGCAGATTGGCGAGGACGGCTTTGGTCCACTGCACATTGGTTCGCAGGTAAGGCTCCAAGGAGCGTTCGAAAAGAGCACCTGCGCAGTGGATCGCGGTATCGATGGGCAATCGTGTCGGCCACTGCGAGGGGTTCGTCGGCAAGGCCTCCACGAGCGCGGTCTCGACACCCTCCACTTTGAGCTGGCCAAAGAGTTTTGATTCATCCCGGACCGGGGCATACACTTTTTGCCCGCGTTCGATCGCGCGCAAAAGCAGGTTTCTGCCGACAAAGCCGGTGGCTCCCGTGATCAGCACATTCATTGGCCGGACTGTTTCGCGGTGATCGCCTTTTCATAAAGATCCCACTGGTGGATTTTATATCCTCCAATGAGTTCGGAGAGTTCCATCACTTCGGTGTTTTCCTCCTGGATCCAACCCAACTCGGCATCATCAACACACCTCTGAGCACAGACAAATTGCTCGTAGGTGAGCCAGGCGTGGAGGCCGTTGTTTCGAAAACGCGGGGCAATTCCATAGACGATTTGTCTCCCCTGCCGCAGCTTCCGGGTCTTCAGGAGATAAAGAAAGTGCAGTGGCCGCAGGAGCCATGGCGTTTTCCGAAGATGGGCCAGGTGGATGTTGATGTTGGGAATGGTGAGGGCCACCCCCGCATTCACGCCATCCTGCTCCGCAATCAACATCATCTCCGGGTAAGCGATGGCACGAAACTCCTCGGCCGCCGAATCGAGATCCTGTTTCTCGATGGGGACAAACCCCCAGTTTCGTTCCAGCGTGGCATTATACACCTCGCGGATAATTTCCAAATCCCGCTCCAAGCTTTGTAAGTTGATCGGTCTGAGGCGGGTTTTGGAGCGTTTGGCAACTCTCTCGGCCAGGGGTTTGAGCCGGGGTGGCGGTGGAAGTCGATGGAGTGGCAGATTGTAGCCGTAACTGGCCATGCGTTTTTCAAAGCCGACTCCAAGCACCAGCGGCACATAATAGGCAGGATTCCAGGTGAGCCCCAGGCAGGGTGGGCTGTCAAATCCATCAACCAGCAGCCCGCACTCATCATTGATGCTGGGGTTATATGGACCCCTCACGGCCTCCAAACCTTCGGCATTCAAAATGGACTCCACCTTGTCAAAAAGCGACTTTGCAAGGAGGGAATCATTTTCACATTCGAAGAACCCAAAAAACCCAACCCGATCCTTGTGATAGGCATTGTGGGTGCGGTTGATGATGGCGGCGATCCGCCCAACCGTCCTGCCATGACGGAGGGCAAGGAACGGGAAAATTGTTCCATGCCGCTTGTTGAAGGTTGAGTCGGGGGCGAGAAATTTTGCCACGGAGCCTGGAAACGGGGGAACATAATGTTTCTCGGTGGCGTGAAGACTGTCGGGATATCGTTCGAACCGGATTCTTAATGCCCGCGTGTCACAGAGAAGAAATTCGATATCCATGCCATCAGAGTGACGGATTAACCGGGAGGGATGCAAGCTCGGTGGAGAACCCTCAACCCATGGTTGGAGGTTTTTGTGCGAGCATCGTGAACCGTGGCCACCACCAGACCGTGCGGCCGTCCTCATCCGCAACTTGAAAAACCCGTTTTGCCGATTCGGGCACCGTTCGTATCAGTTCACGAACGGCTTTTCGATTCTCCGGGCTGGTGGCGGCTGTGTCGAAATACCACTCCAAGTCCGGCTGCTTGAATGGGGTCAAGCCGCGTTGTTGAATTGAAAAACTGGCATCCCGCGCGAGCTTTTCCCAATCGGCCGGAGCGAGAAAAGCCGCATGACTCGGGTCTCGCAGTTTTTCCACTTGATGGATCCATTCACGTGCTTCGGGTTCTCCATCGGGAATGCTGCCATCAATGAGCAAAAACCATCCCCCCGGCTCAAGCACCCGCCAGGCTTCGCGAACGAAGCCGGGCGGGTCGCTGAAGTGGTGGGCAGCCACCCGGCAGCTCACGATGCCAAAAGTCGCGTCGGGGTAGGGCAGTTCTTCTGCAACATGCACCCGGCTTTGAATGGTCAGTCCCTGCTCAGCAGCCAGACGCACGGCATTTTCTGTCATCGCAGGAGAAATGTCGGAGCCAATGACCCGAAGCCCTCGGGATGCCAGATAAACGGCGGTGTGGCCACCACCAGTCGCCACATCCAGAGCCTGCGAACCTGCTGGCCAGGACAATCCATCCAGAACCCCGGCGACATCAGAAACATCAGCAAGAATATGAGTCTTGCCGTAACTGTTGCTGCGGCTTTCAAACTGGGCTTTTGCGGCCTGTTGGGTGCTGTTCAAATCGCTCATGGCTTGGAAGGATGGGCTCCGAGAAGAAAATTCTGGATGGTTCGCAGGCAGGAAATTTGGGCGTTCACGCGGTCATGGATGGAAAACTCCGAAGGGGTTTCAAATGTCAGCGTCCGCTTGCTGTGGCCAAAATGAAGAAAAAATGCCTCAGGGTGCTCGGGGATGGTTTCAGGTCTGACATTTCGTCGAATGAGGCCTCCGCGGCACGGGCGGCCTTCGACGGTTTTGCGGTTTTCAATGGGCAAAGACCTCGAGGCGGCGGAAAGTATTTTTTCACCAAGGTGAGGGGACTCGCCGGGGATTTCGTAGAGGTAAATTCCTGTGGCGTCATAGTCTTCATGCATGGCGATGGCGAGGTCGAATTGTCGGCCTCTGATCAGTCGCTTTTGCGCGGTGATCCGCGGGACATTGGTGAGGTGGTAGAGTCGGTTCAGGTCGCGGCCTTTCTCATCCAACCGGCTGTTCCAAAGCAAGCCCCAAGGATTCAGACAGGGAAAAATCAGGACATTGGTCGACCTGAGGAACTTGGTTTCTGATTCGGCCCACTCAATCAGGCCCTCCGTCGCGGCTGGTTCATCCCCATGAATACCTGCCGAAAGGTAGAGCGATGGCCGGTTCGGATGTTCCGATGGCGATTGCAAATAGATAATTTCAATCCCGGTGGGGCTCGTGCATAGAACATCAAGTGTCAGCCTGGCTTTGCGGGCCACACGCTTCCATCGTTGAACCAAGAATTGGTGGTTGTGGGTTTTCTGGCGTCCCGGGCTCAGTTTCTTCGGCATCGGCCATGCAGACTGCTCGATAACCCGCCGGGAGTCGAATCTTCTCTTTTTTGAAAATCCCTCGCTCTGTCTGCCAATCCCGATTAGGACATTAAGGAAATGGTTTCTGCAATTTTTCTTGGTTCAAAAAAGCACCTCAAGCT
>JBGTAR010000326.1:0-4819 GCA_041749815.1 Terrimicrobiaceae bacterium | reverse complement strand
TGATCATCTTCGGGGTGCTTTTATTTTTGAGCAAACCTTGGGAGATTCCTTCCGAGGCATGGTCAGCGAAACCCTCTGTCGCACGATGCGTGCAGGCAGGTTTGTGGTGGGCGGGCCTTGCTAGCGCGGGCATCCTGATTCATTTGGGTTTGACCGCCTCCTTATGGACTCGCCCTCTGAAGTCGCAACCACCCCCCATCCCTCCTGCGGTTCCTCGCTGGTTCTGGGTTGCCGTGGGGATTGCGGTTCTCACGTCAGCTGGCATGAACGCTCCCCGGCTTGGTGCGGGCTTTTGGGACGATGAGGAGTACAGTGTGCGGAGATCAATCGCTGGCTCGTTCCGGGACCAGAACGACGAGACACTAAAATTTCGCCCGGCCAAATGGAAGGAGACCATCTGGTACTATGCCAAGCCAAACAATCACATGCTCAACAGCGCGCTCGCCAGAGTGAGCAACGGGATTTGGAAGAGCTTCACGAAACCTCAAGGCCTGCCCTACAATGAAGTGGCTGTCCGTCTTCCCGCTTTTCTAGCAGGAATTTCATCGATTGTTGCGATGTCCTGGCTGCTTCTGCGCCTGGGCTATCCTGGCTCTGGCGCTTTGGTGGCATGGCTTTTGGCCATTCACCCCTGGCACGCCCGCTTCGTGCCTGAAGCAAGAGGATACGCCTTCGTCTTTCTGGTACTTCCCATTTGCTGTTTGCTTGCGCTGAATGCCACCCAGTCAGGGCGTTGGAGGTGGTGGATTGCTTCTGGGATCTCCCAATTTCTCTTGATGGCGGCCTGGCCGGGTTCTTTGGAGTTTTTGGTTTTGTTGAATGCCGGTGTTTTTGGCATGACCCTCGTATCAAAAACGGAAATTCGCTGGATTTCGATGGGACGCTTTATGATCTCATGCGTGATAGCAGGAACGGCAACCCTTCTCCTTCTGGCACCTTGCGTTCCGCAGTTTCTAAACTTCTCCCAACAGATGAACTCAAGCGGCCTTCCCAGAGAGTGGTTTACCAATGTTGCCAGCCGATTTCTCACCGGGTTTCCGTGGACCTTTCCTGGCACCCCACCAGCCGCCTATCCAAACGCGTCGCACCTCTTCGAACCACTCGGCCCTCTGGCGTGGGTCATGATATTTCTTGCCGCATTGGGACTGTTGCTCGGCGTGATTCGCCTCCTCTCACGAGGTGCGCCTGGGTTGTTTTTTTTGCCACTGTTCCTTCTTGGAGCCCCGCTGTTCATAACGGTCGCCGTGGTCAAAAAGCTCTATCTCTTGGAGTGGTATGTGGTGGGCGCTCTTCCGGGGATCGTGGCCTTGGTTGCTCTCGGGCTGTCATGGCCATTGGCTCTGATTTCGATCAAAAGCCAGAAAATCGCAGGTGGTGGTGCCGTCTTGCTCTGTGCCGGATTCCTTGCATTCCAATGGCAGTTTTTGTCTGTGCTACACAACCGCTCAATCGCCCCCATCCGTGAATCGGTCCTGCTCACAAGGTCCGATTTAAATCCTCACACTTTGGAAAACCAACACATCCTTACCGCGGGTGCCTTGGGAACTCCGCTGGTCTATGATCCCCGCACCCGGCAAATATCCTCCATGGAAGAACTGTTAAGTCTCATGCAGAACTCCAGGGACTCACAACGTCCTCTGTTTATCAATCAGAGTTACACGCTGATCACTCGTCAGAACCAGCCGGAATTGGCAGCCCTCCTTTTTGATGCCTCCGAATTCGATCACGTCCACCTGCCCGGTATCGAACCCATGTTTGATCGGGATGTTTTTATCTATCGGAATGGTGGCGGGAATCCCTAACGACTTGCCTCACTTGGTGGAGGAGAAGCCAGGGATCTCATGTTCACTGGTCACAAAGTCCGCATAAGCGGTTCCCGAGTGTTCGGTGAAGTCCAAGCCAAGGTCCTGCTCGTCCTTGCTGGCACGAAGCCCGATAACCACATCAACCAGCTTGAAAGCAATCAGCGCCGCCACAAAGGCGAACCCGGTGATGGCGGCAACGCCCAGGGCCTGAACCCCGAGAGCCTGCGGAGAGAACCCCTCCTCGTTAAAGAGGGCAACCGCTAGAACACCCCACCATCCACAAACGAGGTGAACAGGAACGGCTCCGACCGCATCATCGATATACAAACGCTCAAGGAGCAATGATGCCAGAGTTGCAAGCACACCGGCCACAAGCCCAATCATCACGGCAGAAGCCGGAGAGACGCAATGACAATTGGCGGTGATGCCCACAAGTCCGCCCAAAGCTCCATTCAGAGTCATACTAAGATCAGGGCGTCCTTGCGTGATCCAGATCGCAATCATCGCAGCAATGGCACCGGCAGCCGGGGCCAGAGTTGTGTTGACAGCAATTCGCCCGATCTCGCCATCCCCGACAAGCGTGGAGCCCGCATTAAATCCATACCAACCAAACCAGAGAATGAACGTCCCCAACGCCGCCAGGGGCAGGTTGTGACCGGAGATCAGGTTGGAGCTTCCGTCCTCGCGGAAGCGACCGATGCGAGGCCCAAGGATCAGCACACCTGCCAGCGCAGCCGCCCCGCCAATACCATGCACAACGCTGGAGCCCGCAAAATCCACGTAGCCCAATTTCTCCAACCAGCCCTGGCCTCCCCCATAGCCAAAACCACCACCCAAACTTCCCCATGCCCAATGCCCGGCGATGGGGTAAATGAGTCCCGTCATCACAACCGTAAAAATAAGATATCCCACAAACTTCGTTCTTTCAGCCATTGCCCCTGAAATGATGGTTGCTGCGGTGCCGGCAAACACCGTTTGGAAAAACCAGAAGGACCAGAAGGCGTCATCGCCCGGCTTGTCAGAAATCCAGAATGGGCCAAGTCCCACCCAGCCGGAGAGCGAATCACCAAACATCAGGGCAAAACCCAAAAACAGGAAACAGATGGCCCCGGCACTGAAATCCAAAAAGTTTTTCATGCAGATATTGATGGCATTTTTTGCCCGGGTGAGCCCCAGCTCCAGAAGACAGAATCCTGCCTGCATAAAAAAGACGAGTGCAGCCGCAATCGTGATCCAAACCGCGTTAATGTGGCCTTGCAGAGCTTCGTCCGGGACGGCAGCCTCGCCCGCTGCAGCAGGCGCTGCAACCTCTGATCCGGCTGCATTGAGTTTGCTTTCCAGCACGCGAAGCCGTTCTTCAAGCTCGGCGGTGAGAGATGAAGGTGCAGCAACCGCCTCGGGCACGAGTTGTTTCTCGATGCCAGAAAGCTTTTGAAGGATTTCCTGGGAATTTTGCAGGATTGTTTCCTGCTTCCTTTCCGAGGCTCGCAAATAATTTTGTATATCAGCTCCGGGGGCCGTGGACTCTTGCGCGAACGTTGGAAAAATTGTTGCGAGGATAAGGAACAGGATGACGGCGGATGGATGTTTCATTGGTTCAAAGCATTAAGAAATTCAGAGGTCAGAGTGGTGCGTTTGCCGCGGTTGGGGATGGATTCCAGAACCGCCAGCCCGATCTCCCTCGCTTCGGGAACACTGAATCCGGGCCTGTCTTGGTATTTGCTCAACTCGCGGGATATCAAACGTGAAGCTTGGGCGGAACCTGTCACTCTTCCCAAAAGCCCGGAAAGCAATCTCACAAAATATTCTTTACTGACCGGGGGATGGTTGCCATTGGTTGATGGCATGGGTGACTGCACCGGAGGGGGAGCGGCTTCTTCAGGAATGTCCAACTGCATCAGCAAGTGCGCGGCGCGGCTGGAAACCAGCGAGGTATCAGAGTCGGGTTTCAGCAGAAGGCTCAAGCGGAGTTCTCCATGACTTAATATCAGCAGCCAATATTTTTCGAACCCGGCACATATCTGCCAGATATTCCTCCCGACGACTTCATAACCGCCCACCAGATGGTCCACCCTTGCTGCAAAGTTCCCGATACGATCATCAGAAAAGGGCAGATCGTGTTTAATGATTGATCTCCCTTTTTGAAGACAAACCCCTGACACGCCTGGTTGCGCATAGAGCTCAATAAGAATTTTTGAAACGGCCCCGCTCTGGCTGGCCGGTTTGATTTCTTTATCTGTCACGCTTTGATTTCCTTGAGAATTTGTTTAATGTCCCGATGAGCTTTTGTGAGGACAATCGAAGATCCTTCATCCCCTGACCCATATGAAAATGTGGTTTGACGCTGGGGTTCTGACACAGCCACAAACGTGGCGTCGCCCAGGCCCAGGACGGTTGAAAACTCATCGAGGTAATCGAGCAGAAACTGCGCCTCATAGATCACGGTGCGGGCTTCCTCCTGATGTTGCTCTTCGAAGACGGAATCTGGAGCGGAGACGATCTCACGGTTGGATCCCAGACGAATACGAATATTTTCAGCCGTTCCCAACAGTCCATCACTCATAGTGAGCCCGACCCAGCAGGTTCCATGCCAGCTTTCTGAGAAAGCCAAAACAGCAACCTGATTCTTGTCCACGCTTGAGCAGCATTCGCTGCATTCTGCTGTCGCTGCATTCTGCTTGGCGGGCAGCGGCCAAATCGGCATGATCCCCTAAAGACATGCGAGCAACTTTGAAAGTGAAGCCCCAGGGTCATGAGCCCTTTGAGGTGGAGATTGGCAACACCGCCACCATTGGCCGGGGCAAAGACAATTTTCTTTGTCTGAATTTTAATCCACTTGTTTCCCGTCAACACGCGATCATCCGGTGCCACAATGCCTTTCAATACCAGATCATGGACATGGGCAGCCGCAACGGCACGTTCGTGAATGGGAGGCGGGTGATCACCCCGAGCCCGCTCCAACATGGATCGGTCATCAAAATCACAGACACAGAAATTTTGTTCGAGCTCTTGGA
>JBGTAR010000325.1:0-7444 GCA_041749815.1 Terrimicrobiaceae bacterium | reverse complement strand
CTCTGGAAAGTGGCCCGCCACGATTCTCTCTCCTGCTTCATACACGAACGGGGATTTCCGTCAAGCTGGGTGAAACCTCATGTGATCTTATGCCTCTCCAATCTTCGCAAAGGGAAAAAGGCAAAGGCTAAGACATGGGCACTTTTCAAGAATTTATCACAGCTTCCCATAAGTTTTTAACCACTGTTCCTTCCCAATTCCGCCTTGAGTTGTGAGGGACAGTTGGTTTCTACTCGTCACATACTCGCATTGATTGCAGAAGCGGTTACCCCTCAAGGCATTAATCAGAACCCAAACCTCCAAGGAACTTCCAACCATGATGGCAATTGATCAGAATGAACCCCTCCTTCTCCAGCCCGAACGGCATTTTTTTGGGGTTGAGCGTCCGTTTTTGGATTCCGTGGGTTCCTGGATGATGGCACAGGCGGACGATGCGGCCCTCCCGGATCTTTCCAATTTTGTGGTTGTTGTGCAGGGGGCGCGCACCGCGCGAAGCCTGGAGCAGCGATTTGCTCTGGCTGCAGATCAAGCGGGCGTCCTGCTTGTGCCGCCGCGAGTGATGACGCCGGGTGAGGCCCTTTTTGTATTGTTTCAAACGCAATTTTCCCTGGTGACAGCGGGGGACTTTGCCATTCATGCGGCATGGACCACTGCTTTGGAAGAGCTGGAGAATGACAAAAAGCTTCTCTTGGGAATGGAGAGCTCAAGGCCCTTTTCCAGCGCCCAAAGAGGCTTGGCGGCCACCCTTGCGGCGGTGGATGCGGAATTGGTCGCCGGATGCCTTGATGCCCGGCAGGTTGCCCGTGTTTTGCGGACCAACCCGGATGCTCCCGAGAGAGCGGTGCGCCGTTGGGATGTGTTCGGAGAGGTTTGCGATGCGGCACAGGGACACCTCGCCCGCTGGGGCCTGCAAGATCCCTCCCGCCGAAAGGCAGAGTTGGCGGAGCTGGGGGTCCCACGGCCAGGCATCCGCCTCGTGCTGGCTGGTGTGCCAGATTTTGACCCCATGTTTTTGAAGGGTTTCGAACGGTTGGCTGGCCGCAGCGATGTGTTGATTTTTTCTGAGGAAGGGCCGGGATTTGATGCGTGGGGGCGGGTGGTCCCTGAGTATTGGGTGGGGAGAAAGCTGGAGCTTGAGGGGGGGGGGCTTGCAGTTCCGGAGGACTCTCTCGCTCAGGCCGGTCGAATTGCTGAGTGGGTTGTCCGTCGCGAAGGGGCCGTCATTGTGGCACCCGACGAGACAGAAATTCCCGGCTTGATTGATGCCATGCAGGCAAGAGGAGAACACGTGAGGGCGTCATCTGCAAAGTCGTTCTCCCAAACACGTCCCTTCCGCGTTCTGAGATTGGCCGCACGATTTCTGGATCGACCACTCGATTCCCCACCAGCTTTCCCCGTTGTTGCCGAAATGGTCCGTCAGCAGGATTTTCGACATAAACTTGGTGATCTGGAGGTGATACTTGATAAATTTCAGGCCTGTCACCTTCCTGCCAAGTTTGAGCCCTCCCGCTACCCCGAGGGCGAAATCTCTGAACCGTTGCTGAAGCTGGAGGAGGCTTTGCAGAATCTGCTGCCCATCAAGACATGTCCAAACTCCGTTTCCGGACTGGCGCGGTTTTTTAACGAATTGCTGCTGGAAATCTTTGGTGCAGCAACTGCTGATGACACCATCCCTACTGGGCGGGCCATCCTGCGACCTTTCAAAGCCCTCTATGAGGCATTCACTCTTCTGCAATCGTGCGTGATTGATTTGGAAATCCGTCCAGCGGACTTTCTCTCCATGGTTTTGGATTCGCTGGAGGGCGGTTCGGTTCCCGCGATGTCATCGGGTCGGGAAACCGAGATTATCGGTTGGCTGGAATTGCTTTCCGAGGATGCTCCTGCCGTGGCGATTGCCAGTGTTTGTGAAGGGATTGTCCCAGCTTCACCCGTAGCTCATCCTTTTTTGCCGGGCGGGTTGCGAGAAACCCTCGGGCTTCGGCCGGACAAACGCCGGCTTGCCCGCGATGCCTACATCATGGCAACAGCCGCCCGCATTCGCCCCCACGGTTTGTTGATTTGCGCCCCGCGAAAGTCCGCCGCGGGGGATCCCCTTCGTCCAAGCCGAATTTTGCTTCAAGGTTTCTCTGGAAGATCTCTGGCCGCCAGACTCCTCAACCTCTTTGTGGAACGTGCGGAAAATGCCCCCCCTTCCCAAGAAACACGAACGGGCCGATTGCAACTGCCGGACGTGGAGCCCTCGTCAGTCACCTCACTTTCCCAGTCGGCCTTTGGCGCCTACCTTCGCTCGCCCAAACTCTTTTATTTTGCGAATGTGCTGCGGCTCGAACTTCCCGATGACAATGCCCAAGAAATTGACAGCCTTCTTGGCGGCAGTTTGGTGCATGAGGTTCTTGGTCAGTTCGCCAATGACTCTTCCATCCGGGAGTCCACGGAGGAGGCGGTTATTCGCAGATCCCTGATTGATTCTTTTGAGTCTCTCTTCTCTGAAACCTTTGCGGGTCTCCAGCCCGCCACGGTGGATTTTCAAAAAGATGCACTTCTCGAAAAGCTGGCAATGTTTGCCCACGTCCAAGCGCAACTTTCCACGGAGGGGTGGAAAATTTTTTATGCAGAACAAAGCGATCGGAAAGGGGATCAATTGTGCCGTGACCTCCTCCTGCCCGATGGCAAAACCATTCAAATTCGCGGGCGAATCGACCGTATCGATATTCATCCCGCAACCGGACTGTGGCGGGTGATTGATTACAAAACTGGAGCGAATCCCATCGAACCCGACAAGGCCCATTTCTCCCCAACCACCGCCCGGACGTCCCAACGGTGGGACTTTGCCTGTTCCGCCGACGGCTCCCTGCGGTGGAAAGGCCTGCAGTTTCCGCTCTACCGCTGGTTGCTCGACAACCCGGAAGGAAAAATTCTGCCCGGCTGGAAGGCTGGAAATCCTGCTGATTTTGTCTATTTTTTTCTTCCCGAGGACCCCACCAAGGCCGGCATCTCCTCCGTCTTTTCTGATGACAAACTTCTGGAGGGCCTGACAATGGCGCGCCTCACAGCCGCCCGAATTCTCGCTGGCGAATTTGACGACAACCCGGACCCTTTGACTCAGGAAGATCCCATCTTTCGGGCGCTTTGCGGGCTTTCAAATCTTGTCTCTGACGACGAAGAGGAGGACGACGAATGAAAAATATTTCGTTTATCCGTGCCTCGGCGGGCTCTGGCAAAACCTATCAGCTGAGTTCGCATTTGATCGGCCTGCTGCTGCGGCAACCTGTCGAGGATCCGGCAGGTCTGCTGGCCACGACGTTCACGCGTGCTGCGGCGGGAGAAATCCTTGCCCGCGTGATGACGCGACTGTCCCAGGCCGTGCTGTCCGAATCCGAGCGTCAGCAACTTTCCAAGGACCTTGAACTCACCCTCACAGAAAAACAATGCAGCGAGGCCCTTGAGCGGATGGCCAACAATCTGCATCGCCTCAATATTGGCACCATTGACTCGTTTTTTGCGAGGGTGGCAAGGTCCCTGCCAGACCTTGTTTCCTTGCCACGGAATTGGGCCGTCATTTCTGAAGACGATGAGGTCACCCTTTCCGCAGAGGTGCTTGCGCAGATGGCGGCGGGGCCGGATGCTGAACGCCTGAAGCTCGCGTGGCAGCAATGGCGTTCTCCCAAGCGCCGCATTCAAAACCGGGAGGACCTGCTTGCCATTCTCGTTGCCATTCGCTTTCGAAGACTTGGATCCCTGCCTCCGTGCTCCCACCCGGAATTTGTCAGTGCCAGCCAGGCGGCACGATGGGTTGGTCTTATCAGGGAACTTCCCGGTCAACTCAACAAGGCCGATAAAAAAGGCCACCGAGCCCCCAACAAGGTTTTTCAGAAGAAACGTGAAGGTCTCTTGGAATTGATTGCTCCCGGAGTGGCCTTTGAACTGCTCGTGCGAGAATCCCGGATCATTCAGGCTTTGGTCACCGATGATGAAAATGGCCTCCCCCCGGAATGGGCCAGTGTTTTGGGGGATTTGGCCCAAGCGGCAAGGAATGCCGTCGTTGCTGCCTACGCACGTCGCCAAAATGCTCTGCATGATCTCAGGGAACTCTATGTTCCGGCGCGAAAAGCGGCTTCTCTTTCAGCAGGCGGGGTGACCTTTTCAGAAATTGAAGAAGCGGTTGCGGAGGCCATCTCAATGGAGGAGGGCGGGGCCGCCGAGGATCTGGCCTTTCACCTCGACGCACGAATCACGCACCTGCTCATCGACGAATTTCAGGACACAAGCCGCAAGCAATTCGAGTTTTTCCGTCCAGTGATCGATGAGATTGTTTCGCAACCGGATCGAACGGCGTATGTGGTCGGTGACCCGAAGCAGGCGATTTATGGGTGGCGAGGCAGTGACCCGGAAGTGATTGGCGGCTTCGAACAGTCCATCCCTGAAACCTCGCTCCTGGTAAAATCTTTATCAACCTCCTACCGATCGAGTCCGGTTATCCTGAAAGCCGTGGACAAGGTGTTTGAAGGCATGGCCACCTTGAATTCCGACCTTCTGGGAGGCACCGTTTTTGAAGAGGCCTCACGGCAATGGATGTCTGGATACACGCCACATGCGGCCCATCATAAAACGTTGCGCGGCGCAGCAAGGCTTTGGTGTCTCCCCAAGGACCATGACGAAACTGATTTTATCGTGCGAAGAGTCCAAGAGCTCCTCGCCCAATCGGATCCGCCAAAAGAAATTGCCATTCTAATGAGGCGAGCCAAAGGCATACCTGCTGTGATCGACCTGCTGAGAAGAAACGGAATTGATGCGGCCCCGGGGGGAAGCGGAACTGTGCTCACCGATTCGCTGGCCGTGGAGATGATCCTTGCCGGTCTGGTGGCTCTGGATCACCCCTGCGCCCGATCCGCAGCTGTTCTCCTTGCATCCCAGGCCTCATGGGGCACAAAACTTAAGAGGAAATCTCCGATAGGTGTGTTGGAAGCCTGGCAACTTCAGTGGGAAAATGATGGAGCGGCCGGCCTTGTCTCATCATGGATTCTTGACCCGGACTTCCAAATGGCCCTTTCATCCCACGACCAGACCCGGTGCCGCCAAGTGCTTGCTTTGGCCCGACAGTTCGATGTGGCCGGAGGCGGACGCGCTTCCTCATTGGTTGCCGCCATTCGCGCTGCCAGAATTTCGGCTGGCCGTCCGGCCCCCGTCCGGGTGATGACTATTCATGCATCCAAGGGGTTGGAATACGACTCCGTGATCCTTGGCGACTTGGGGCGCTGCGGAAAGCGACCGCACGCCGCCCCGGATTTTGTCAGAGAGGAAGCTTCCGGGGAGGAGTATTGGGTGGAATCCAGCGAAGTGAATGCCTTGGTGACAGACAACGCTGTCAGGAAAACCCGTCATGCCATCCGCTCCATGTCCGAAGAGCTCTCTCTGCTTTACGTGGGAATGACGCGTGCCCGGCAAACCCTTGATATGATCGTCACCAAGCGAGGGCCCACATCCAAGAGTTTTACCAAAAGCAGCCTGCTCGAGTTGGTTTTGGCACCCAACGCGGAGGCCACCTCCGAGGCTCCGGCGTGGATTGAGGAGCATTCTGGCACTGCGAAACCAGAGTCCCCTGCTTCGGCTCTCCCAGAAGACCCGGATTTTCGTCAGAGCGATCCTCCCCTCCCACAAAAAAATTTCCGACCCAGCCTTCTGGATCGTCGATCCCCTTCCTCCCAGGAAGGAGGGGACACCGTGACCATTGCCAAGCGCTTCGGAAGTGCCGGTGGCAGTGGCATGGCCGTGGGAACGGCGATCCATGCCTGGCTGGCTCAGGTTGAGTGGCTGGATGACCTGCCAGACATTCGTGCCGACGACCTTCTCCAGGAAACCTTCGCGGACTGGGCTGGGATGGATCAAGCTGTTGCTGAATCCCTCCTTGCCGAGCTGATGTCAAAACTTTCAGGTGCCAACAAGGCCCTGACCCGGGCTTTTGACCGGAAGGCCTTCTCCACGTCCTGGCAGGTGCCCGAAACGGCTGTGCAGGTTTGGCGTGAGAGGGCTTTTGTGGTTCCGATGGACAAGATTCTCTGGAATGGGCGTTATGACCGCGTGGTGATTGCCAGAAACTCCGCTGGTGATATCACCCATGCGGAAATCATCGATTTTAAATCCGATGTGGTCAAAAGTCCCGCGGCGCTCGCCGAGAAAGAGCGGTTTTATCAGCCCCAATTGGACTCCTACGCTGAGATCCTCGCCCACGCGCTTCGACAACAAACCATCGCGCCAGCGATCTTAACCAGCCTCGTATTTACCGGGTGGTCAGGATAAAAGGTCTTCAGGGACGATCCCGCCGTTTTCCGAGATCTTTTGGATGACCTGCTTGTGCAGCCAGATGTTCATCTTGGCCGAATCCCCATAATCTCCGGTATACTCCAATTCCTTGGCCAGCTCCTTGCGGGCGGAGAGGCTGCTATCCATGCCAACAAGCTTCATGAGATCGACGATGGAGCGTTTCCAATCCAGTTTTTCCGGGTTAGCGGCCGCCAATCCATCCAAGGTCGCGGTGATGTCCACGGGTTCGGGCGGGACAATCGGCACTTCGGGAGTGGTTGGCAGGATCGGTAGGACTCCGACACTGCTGATCGGGTCTGCAGGGGTTACTGCCGCAGGAGGCGGAATAATGGATTCCTTGATTGTCGTTAGGGCATCACCGTAGGAGGTTGCGGTATTTTTGGCGGCACTAAAAACTTTGGAGATAAGGTTGGATAGGAGGCTCATGGATTATTCGGTTTTTGAGAGGAGGGATTTGAGGGCGGGAATTTGATCAAGCAATGCGGCAACCGATTCCGGACCGGCGACCGCCTTGGCTTGATCAAAAAATTCGCTGGCCAATGGAGCCGCTTTGTCGATGGGGATGCCGGCATTCTGGAGAGCTCCCACGGCCTCAGCTGCTGCGCTCAGATTGCCACCCATCTTGCCTAAAAGCCCACCCAGAAGGCCACCACCAGCGGAGCTGGAGGAAGTGGGAGCGTTGGCGAGTACTCCGGAAGCTCCTGGCAGCAACGCAATAAAATGCTCAAACTGTGTTCCAGCAGCTTTTTGTTTCACAAAATTGAGAATAATCCCGACACCCTGACGAACCACAGATTCCGGGAGATTTAGCTTCAGGCTGATATTTTTAATGATCTCGTCCATAAGGATTGCAATGGAATGATGGAATACCCCCCCAAAGTCAATCCCGATCCATGACAGGATTTTTCCCGCAGTCTTTCTGATTTCTTTTGAAAGCCCTGGGTCTCGGGATTATGAGTAAGCCTCTCGTGACAACTATTTCTTCCCGACTTGCCCCACTCAGTCAGCTTCTTCCTCCGGGGAGATTGCTCCACGAAAAAGAAGACATTTTGCCCTACTCCTTTGATGGGACCGCCTCACTAAAAACCATGCCTGCCGTGGTGGTCATGGCCGAGTCCGTGGA
>JBGTAR010000324.1:0-4870 GCA_041749815.1 Terrimicrobiaceae bacterium | reverse complement strand
TGCCCTTGGGCTCACCGTGGAACTGACCCCCGACTCGGACACCGTCATCGAAAACCTCGGCGACCCTGCTGCGGAACGTCAGAAACTCCAGGCCAACCAGCATCATCGACTGCAAAGCCCGCACGCTTTGGATCTCCGACTCGAAGGCTGGGGACGCGTTCTCATTCGTTCCGGGTCGCAGGATGCACAGAGTGCGGCTTCTGATCTCACTCAAGCCGAGGCCACGTTAACCGATGCCTTGCAGCAAGGCGGAGTTGCCAGTGTGGACGCCGCTCGAGAGGCGGTTGCTACGAGGAAGGAACTAGACATCCAGATCAAGGCGGCAACCCATGGGCTGACCCCGCATCTTGGTGACCACAAGACCCTCGACACCCTCCGGGAAGCCGCGGCCACCGCCAAACACCGTGCCGAAACTCTGGCGGGTTCTTTGAGTCCAACCCCCGACGAAGAAGCCCTCAGCCTCACCGAGCTCGAAGCTGCCGAGGCCACGCAGTCCGAAGCGATCCCCGCAGCCGAACAGGCCCTCGCTGACTTCAGCAAGCAACTCGCCCAACTCCGAACGGAGGAGCGCACCGCCGCTGAGAAAGCCCAGGAAACGACCAAGCTTGTTGGAGAACACGCAGCGCGTCTCCGCGTTCTTGAAACTCAAATCAAGGACCTCGGCGCCCGCTATCCCGAGGGCATCGAGCCGGCAAAAACGGCAGCCCAACTTGCGTTCGCCGAGGCCGAGGCCCGCGTGGTCGCCACCGAAAAGGATTTACCGACCGACTTTGAGAAACTTCCCGAACGGAACAAACGTGCTGCCGCTTCCCTCCAACAAATCGCCAACGAACTCCAATCCCGCCGCACTGACCGCGATCAAACCCGGGCCATCCTGCAAACACTAGGCGGTCAGGGCCTGTACTCACGTGAAACCGAACTGGAAGAACGAAAAGCCGAAGCCCTCCTCCGCCGCGACGCCGCCCGCAGTCAGGCCTGGTGTGCCCGCGTGGCCCATGACCTGATTGAACACCGCAAACAAGCCGCCACCAAGGCTGTGCTGACCCCCTTGGAGAACCGACTCACCACGGCGTTTGCCGAACTCACCGGCGACTCCACCCGCCAAGTGTTCCTCGACGAACATCTGCAAATTTCCGGCATCGGCCGCACCCGCGACGAAACCCACGCCTTCGACCAACTCTCCCAAGGTGCGAAAGAGCAACTCCTCCTCTGCCTCCGCCTCGCCGTCGCTCAGGAACTTGCCACGGACGAACCCCAGGTCCTCATCCTCGATGACGTGTTGGTCAACACCGACCCCGTCCGCCAGGAACGCATCCTCGACGTCCTTGGCACTCAAGCGGAACGCCTGCAAATCCTCATCCTCACCTGCCATCCGGATCGGTATCGGGGCGTGGGGCATTCGATCTCGATAGCAACCTGCCAAGAAAGCTCCGACCGATCAGTCTGATCGAACATATCCGACGGATCTTTTATGAAAGAGCCACACAAAAAGCTGCGTCCGAGCGGTGGGTATCGCAGCACGGCCAGCTTTCAGACAGCCACGCTCATTTATGATGCCACTTACTGGTTCTGCGAAAAGTTTCTCGATTCGCGTTCGCGCACAGTGGACCAAATGGTTCAAGCCGCCCGTTCCGGTCGCCAGAATCTCGCTGAGGGAAGCCGTGCTTCTGCCGCCTCTTCGCAGACCGAGCTGTGGTTGATGAACGTCGCCCGGTCCAGCCTTGAGGAGTTGCTCCTCGATTACGAAGACTTCCTGCGACACCGCCGGCTGACGCTCTGGGCTCCTGACAGCGTGGAGGCCGGCGCTGTACGTGGGGTGGCGCGGGTCTTGAAAGATCCGACAGATCGGACCAATAAGACAGATCGGACCGATCTTTCGGATTCGGAGCGCTTCGCGCTGTACGCTCGCTGGTTGGAGGCCGGAGACCCCGCGATTCGCGCCAATGCCATTATCTGCCTCATTCACCAGGCGAACTATCTGCTTGACCGCCAGATCGCTGCGCTTGAGTTAGCTTTCATCGAGGATGGTGGCTACTCTGAGCAACTCGCCACAGAGCGGCTGAGGCAGCGGAAAAAAGATCGGACCAATCCGTCGGATCCGACCGATCGGTCCGATCTTAAGCCTCCACTTTGCCCACAATGCGGCGGGCTGATGGCGCTTCGCACCGCCAAAGCCGGCACGACACCCGGAAGCCAGTTTTGGGGGTGCACGAGCTATCCCGAGTGTAAAGGCACGCTTCCGGTCTGAAGATCAGGCGGATCCGACTGATCGGTCGGATCAGTCTAATCCCCCCTTGTGACAAAACCGTCACACGATTGAGATTGCCAAGGTCGTGAGGAGCGGCACTTTGGGAGGAGTGATTTTGAAAAAGGTGAAGACGGTTCAGGATTATATTGATGAGACGCCGGTTTGGGCTGATGGGACAAGTATTCCCGAGGTTCCAATGACGCGGATGCAGTGGTTCATTTGGGGGTTGGCCTCGGCGGGGAAATTTTTTGAAGGGTTGGTGGTTTTTATGACCGGCGTGGCGATTCCCCTGATTGCCTTGGAGTTCAATCTGGGAGCTGCGGAAAAGGGGATGGTTGGTGCGGCCACGTTGTTCGGGATTTTGGTGGGGGCCACCGCACTGGGCGGTCTTGCGGACCACTTCGGAAGGAAGCAGTTGTTTATTGCAGAGATCATCCTCTTCCTTGGGTTTCTTGTGGCGATGACCCTCAGCCCATCATTTCCTCTGCTTCTGACTTTTCTATTCGGGATGGGTTTGGCTTTGGGGTGTGATTATCCGACGGCTCACCTGGTGATCTCGGAAAGCATTCCCAGCAATTGTCGGGGTCGACTGGTTCTGAGCGCCTTTGCCTTTCAGGCGGTTGGGGCCCTGGTTGGGACCGTCGTCGGTTTTATGATTCTGCGGAGTTCTGAAAACATCGCGGATTGGAGATTCATGTATGCCACGGCCATTATCCCAACGATTCTCGTCGTGATTGGACGGTTTTTTGTCACGCAAAGCCCCCAATGGCTCATCTCTCGCGGACGGATTGCTGAAGCCGAAAAGGCGACCCTCCGTCTGCTTCGACGTGACCCGCAATATCCCATGCACATCAAGCTCGAAGCCGTGCCGGACAACGAGCCCGAACACGAACGCCGGAAATCCAAGTTTGGAAAACTGTTCAAACCTAAAAACCGTCGCGCCACGATTCTTGCTTCCGTGCCATGGTTTCTTCAGGACCTTGCAACTTATGGCATTGGTATTTTTACCCCGACGATCCTTGTCACAATTTTAGGGCATACGAATGTCCACGAGCAAAATCTCTCGGGGGTGATTCACAATGACATGATTGCTGCCAAAGGAGCCGCTTTCCTTGATGTGTTGCTTCTGGTGGGAATCATCTTTGCCATCTTCCTCGCCGACCGCCTGGGCCGCATGAAGCTTCAGATTTTTGGGTTTTTGGGGTGTGCGGTGGGGTTGTTGCTGGCCGCGTTCTCAACTCATCTGGCGCCGGGTCTGGGGCAGACCATTCTCATCTTTGCAGGGTTTATGGTCTTCAATTTCATGACCAATCTGGGGCCCAATGCGATGACGTACCTGATTGCCGGCGAGGTCTTCCCCACAAAGATCCGTGGGTCAGGGGCCGGGTTTGCCGCCTCCTTTGCCAAAATTGGAGCCGTGGCCACGGCGTTTTTGTTTCCTGTTCTGCTGAGCGAAATCGGAACCGCTCCTCTGCTTTATATCCTTGTTGGGACATGTCTCCTCGGAGCACTTGTGACATGGAAGTTCCGCATCGAGACCATGGGTGTGAACTTGGAGGATGTGGGGAACTGAGGCGATCGCTGGCTACCAAAAATGAGCGCGAGTGACGGCGTGTCCATGGACTTCGCGTTGTCAATTCGATGTGATCAATAGTTACTTGCTAAACATTGCTTCGGCGACCAGGGGCTGATAATGCAAAGCCCACACTATGGCTGGAGGAAGTTTGTTACTTTTGTTGGATGATATCGCGGCGATTCTTGATGATGTTGCCGTACTGACCAAGGCGGCGGCTGCCAAGACCAGCGGGGTGCTCGGGGATGATCTCGCTTTGAATGCCCAACAAGTCGCCGGTGTGGCGTCTCAGCGGGAGTTGCCGGTGGTGTGGGCTGTTGCCAAAGGGTCTGCGCTCAACAAAGCGATCCTAGTGCCGGCGGCCCTCGCCATCAGCGCAACCCTTCCGTGGGCCGTGACTCCACTCCTCATGATCGGTGGTCTTTACCTCTGTTTTGAAGGTGCGGAAAAGATGCTGCACAAATTTTTTGCGAAGAAGTCGCATCATGGGGCCGTGGCAGCTGCCGCGAACTTGCTTTCTGAATCCTTCGAGAAAGACAAAATTAAAGGAGCCATTCGCACAGATTTTATCCTCTCCGCTGAGATTATTGCCATCACGCTCGGGACCGTCGCAGGAGCGGTTTTTATGACGCAATTTCTCGTGCTTACAGCGATTGCGGTTGTGATGACCGTTGGCGTCTATGGGTTGGTCGCCGGCATTGTGAAACTCGATGACCTGGGGGTCTACCTCGCCGCGGTGAAAGGTCCGGCCTCGCCCGTGCTGGGAGCGCTTGGACGATTCATCGTGTCAGCCGCTCCCTGGTTGATGAAAGCGTTATCGGTGCTGGGAACCGCCGCCATGTTCCTCGTGGGAGGAGGCATCCTCACCCATGGGATTCCCCCAGTGCATCATGCCATCGAGCATTTGGCCCATGGTTTTCATGACATCCCTGTCATTGGTGGGGCCATGGAGGTCATTGGTCCCGCGTTGTTGAATGGAATCTTTGGTGTGCTCGCGGGTGCGGCTGTTGTGGCGGCTTGGAGTTTGATCAAAAAGTTGCGCTAAGCAG
>JBGTAR010000323.1:0-14629 GCA_041749815.1 Terrimicrobiaceae bacterium | reverse complement strand
GCTTCGTTCCGCAGCGATGCGACTGCCCATTGTGGAAAGAAGGCCGATTGAGGTGGGGGTGTCCAAGCCGGCTGCGCGGGTGGCATCTAAAAAATCTGCCGCCAGATTGTCTTCGGTGGCCACAACCAGAACCCTCTTGCGGTGTTTCGACAGGGAGTGAATCAAAGCGGTTGCATTTAGACCGGCCACAAATTTCAGGGTGGGCGGTCTTGGAAATTTCCCGCGTGCGGCGATTCGAATCGCCAGGGCCATTTCCTCGGAAGGGGGATATTTTCCCGGGGGGACCAGGAGAGCCAATTTTTCGAAGCCATTTTTGCGGGCATGTTCAATGACCGTCCTTGCAGCCAGATCCACATCCGCTGAGACGCTGCCCAAAAAACCGAGCGCTGTCCGACGGTAGAGGACCACCCCGGATTTGAGCCGGTCCTCGAAGGCCGACAAAACATGATCCGGCCAAAGCTCATCAAGCACAACCCCGCTGATTCGCTCGGCATGGATCAATAGGAAATCATCCATGGCCTGATGGAGTTCTCGGCATGTCCCCACCGCCGGAGGGGCACTTGGTGCTGTCTGCCGGAACAACACCCGATCGTGCACAAGAAGCATCGCGCGATCCATCACCCCACATTGATGATCAACGCCCTGCATGATTCCCTGTCCCACAACCGTCCATTTTTCCAAACGACGGAGCAGGCACCCCACAGGCGACGGTTTCTCCAGAAGTCGACGGGCTTCCGGCAAATAATAACGCCCAGTGGCCGATCGCCACAGATGTCCGGAATCATGCAATTCATTCAACACGCGGTAAGCGCTCACATTGGAAATTCCGAAGCTCTCGCCCAGAAAGCGAGTGACCGGTAGTGGCTCCAGGATCGGCCACTGATCGGCCTTACATAGTGCCAATAATTGCTGCCGGAGACCGGGAACCCCGTGTCCTTTCAGGGATGGGCTTCGGCGTGTCATCCCTCAGGTTTCCTGAAATCAGCACTTCAAGTCAACCCGCACTTTGTCATAGAGTGATTGCCTCCTCCCCCAAAGCCGCTGAATTTGCATAAATATTAGAAAAACTACTAGTAGTCGATTTTAAAATCATCCATGATCACCCCATGAGCCATACCTCTCCCGAAAAAGCATCACCAGGCCACCGACTCGAAACCGACAGCATGGGAGCCATTGAGGTTCCCGATCACCGATATTGGGGCGCTCAGACGGCACGTTCCCTGATTCATTTCAATATCGGGGATGACACTAAACCCCGCGAATTGATCAAAGCGCTGGGGGTCCTGAAAAAAGCATGTGCCTTGGCCAATCGCGACCTGGGGAAGCTGGCTGTGGAGAAGTGCGACTTGATGGTTCAGGCAGCCGATGAAGTGATTCATGGCAAATTGGATGATCATTTCCCGTTGCGGATCTGGCAGACCGGCAGTGGCACACAGAGCAACATGAACGCCAATGAGGTCATTTCCAATCGCGCCATTGAGATTGCGGGCGGAGAATTGGGAAGCAAAAAACCAGTCCATCCCAATGATGATGTGAACATGTCTCAATCCTCGAATGACACGTTTCCGACGGCCATGTCGATTGCCGCCTATTCCGTCGTTGTGGAGAACTTGCTCCCGGCCATCGCCGAACTGCGACACACCCTCAACGAAAAAGCGAACGCGTTTTCCTCCATCGTAAAAATTGGACGCACACATCTTCAGGACGCCACCCCCCTGACCTTGGGGCAGGAATTTTCCGGCTATGTCACGCTCTTGGACAATGCTTGCCGCGATATTAAAAAATCCCTTGGCGGCCTGACGGAATTGGCTGTAGGCGGAACGGCGGTAGGCACCGGCCTCAATGCCCCGGCCGCATTCGGAGAAAAAGCCGCCGCACATATTGCCGACATCTCCGGGCATCCATTTGTCTCGGCTCCCAACAAGTTTGCGGCCCTGTCCAGTCACAACGAATTTGTTTTTGCCAGCGGGGCGATCAAATCCCTGGCTTGTGCGTTGATGAAGATTGGAAATGACATTCGATGGCTGGCATCCGGCCCACGCTGCGGTTTGGGGGAACTCACCATCCCTGAGAATGAGCCCGGCTCCTCGATCATGCCCGGCAAAGTCAACCCCACCCAATCCGAAGCAATCACCATGATCGCCGTTCAGGTCATGGGGAATGACACCGCCATCGGGATCGCCGCCTCTCAAGGGAACTTCGAACTCAATGTGTTCAAACCTGTCATTATCCACAATTTTCTGCACTCGGTTCGACTCCTTGCCGACGGAGCCCGCTCGTTCAATGAACACTGCGCCATCGGGATTGAGCCCAACTTGGAGCGCATCGAGGGTTATGTAAAAAACTCCCTCATGCTCGTTACAGCCTTGAATCCACACATTGGATATGACAAAGCTGCACAGATCGCCAAGAAAGCCCACAAGGACGGGTCCAGCCTCAAAGAGGCCGCCGTTGCTCTTGGTCACGTAACCCCCGATGATTTTGACCAATGGGTCATCGCAGAAAAAATGACCCGTCCAAGCTAAACTCACACCTATGAAATCCTGTTCCCTCCTCTTTCCCATCCTCGTATTATCTGCCGGCTTGCTGAAAGCCGATGTCACATTGCCATCGGTCATCTCGGATCACATGGTCCTCGCGAAAGTCGAAAAAGTCCCCATTTGGGGCAAGGCCGATCCGGGGGAGGATGTTTCCGTGAGCATTCAGGGACAAACCGTATCCACAAAGGCCGATAAGGACGGACGTTGGACTGTCAGTCTGAATCTGAAGGATTTTGCCACCGGTCCCTTCGAAATGATGATTGAGGGGAAAAACAAACTGACTGTTTCGGATATTCTTGTCGGTGAGGTCTGGCTTGCCTCGGGTCAGTCGAACATGGGCTGGATCTTGAAAAACACCGACAATGCTGATGCCGACATCGCCTCTTCGGCGAACCCGATGATTCGTGTCTTCACTGTCAAGGCCACAACCGCTGCCACACTGCAGGACGATGTGGAAGGTCAGTGGGTGCTGGCCTCTCCTGAAACCAGTGGGTCATTCACCGCCGTGGGGTATTTCTTTGCGCGCAAGTTACAAAAGGAACTCCAGGTTCCAATTGGCTTGATCAATTCTTCATGGGGAGGAACACCTTCCGAGTCATGGACCAGTGCAAAAGCGATTGATAGCGTTCCGGACCTCAAGGCTGCTCGTGAGCGACAGATGATGGCCTTTGAGGCTTACCCAGCCAAACACAAGGCGTACACTGATGGCATGGGGGCGTGGATCAAGGCTCATGCACGTGAAGACAAACCGGTGGCTGATGCCGCTGCCTTTGCAGGCATGGATGTCAACACCGATGGCTGGGTGACCGTGTCACTTCCGGGCGAAGTGAAAGCTCCGGGACTTGCCGAAGATGGGGCGGTTTGGCTGCGCAAGGAGGTGAATATCGACACCAAAAAACCCGTTCTTCTGACACTTCCCATTGACGGGTATGACAGCGTTTACTGGAATGGGAAGCTGCTCGCTCAGACCACCTATGAGGATTTTCCTGGCACTGGTTTTGTTCGACGATATGGTCCCTACATCATCCCTGAGGGTTCCGTGAATGTTGGCAAAAATGTGCTGGCCATTCGTCTGTATCAACCGGTGGGTCCCACAAACATTCCCGGGGAACCCAAGGCTGGCCCCCTCTCTCTCAATGGCGAATGGCTGGCAAAAACCGAGTATGAATTTCCTCCTCTTGATGCGGCAACCATCGCGGCTGCCGCCACACCACCGCCCGGCCCCACGGCGCCACAATACATCGCAGGCTTTCTTTTCCAGGGAATGATCAACCCCCTCATCCCTTTCGCGATCAACGGGGCCATTTGGTATCAGGGCGAATCCAATGCGGGGCGGGCGTACCAGTATCAGACCGCATTTCCTCTCATGATCAATGACTGGCGTGCGCAATGGAACCAGGGCGACTTTCCATTTTATTTTTGTCAGTTGGCCAATTATCTGCCCAAAAAGCCTTCGCCAGCGGAGAGTGCTTGGGCGGAATTGCGCGAAGCGCAGTCCAAAACCCTGAGCCTTCCCAACACGGGGCAGGCCGTGATCATCGACATCGGCGAATCGGAGGATATCCACCCTCGCAACAAGAAAGACGTCGGCGATCGACTTGCGCGCATTGCCCTTGCCAGGGATTATGGGAAGTCAGTGCCTTTTTCAGGTCCGGTCTTTGATGGTCTCACGATCAAAGACAATCAGGCCATCCTCACCTTTCAACATGCGGAGGGGGGATTGGTGGCCCAACCGCTGCCCGAGACCTATGACGTCAAATCCCTCACAGGTGAAACAGCACCGCTCGTTCGAAACAGTCCCGACAGCCAACTGGAAGGATTTGCGATTTGCGGGGAAGACAAAGTCTGGGTCTGGGCTGATGCAAAAATCGATGGAGACAAGGTGATCGTGAGTTCGGACAAGGTTCCCAACCCAGTCGCTGTTCGTTATGCCTGGGCCGAGAATCCAACTTGTAACCTGGCCAATGCAGCCGGGTTGCCAGCCTCTCCATTCCGAACTGACGATTTTCCGTAAACGACACTGGGCAATAAGTTTTGAGACTTTTTGGCGCGGGTGTCCGCACTTCGCTGTAAAAAGAAAGTGGAAGAAGAAAAACTCCCGCAGAGTCGCTGAGTCGCTGAGAGTTGGAACGAAGTCACCAGTCACCTGGAAGATGTTGGCTCAATTTCTCATAACCTCCTCTTCTCTGCGTCTTGGCGCCTCTGCGCGAGATTTCATTCCTGTATTTAGGATAAGTCGGCGGTCAGGGCTTGTCACGCCATAGGACTCGCAAAGGCGGAGACTGACGCGCCCTACCCGTGGTAAAACGATCTGCTCTTTATGCCTCGCTCCCTGAGAGAAACTCCCAGCGAGCATACAGCTTCGTAACGGTGCCCTTTTCCTGATCGAGTTCCGCAATGAGGGCGGGAGCCTCAGCGGCTCGGGACACAAAAAATTCAGGATCAGCGAGCAGGGTTTCAATCTTTGCCACCCGCTGCTCCGCATCAAGAATGGTGGCCTCCATTCCCTCCAGCTCGCGTTGTTCTTTGTAGCTGAGTTTGCGAGCGCGCGGTGGAGCCACCGCCGTCGCAGTCGGTGTTGCGATGGCCACTGTCGCCGCAGCAGGGCGGGAACTCTTTTTTTCCAAATAGTAGGCGTAGTTTCCGGCTTGGACGATGACATCATTTTCCTCAAACGCCACGATCTGATCACAAATCCGATCCAGGAAATAGCGGTCATGGCTCACCACAATCACGCTGCCATCAAAGTCGGCCAGGGCTTCCTCCAACATGCGAAGGCTCTGCAAATCCAGGTCATTGGTGGGTTCATCGAGGACAATGACATTGCCTCCCCGGCACAGGACTTTTGCAAGCATCAGGCGGGCACGTTCGCCTCCTGAGAGTTTGTCCACCCGTTCATTCACCCGGGAGTCCTCAAACAGAAATCGGCGAAGGTAGGCTCTTGCCGAAAGCACCTGGCTGCCAAAACGTACGATTTCCCCCGACGTGGCCACCTCCTGCATCACCGTCCCCGTGCCATCAAGCTGCATGCGGGCCTGGTCGATGTAATTAAAGACAACACGTTTTCCGATGGCGGCTGTTCCGGCATCCGGGTTGCGCTCGCCAAGGCAGATTTTCAGCAGGGTGGTTTTGCCCGATCCATTCCTTCCCACGATTCCCGTGCATTCACCCGGGCGGATGGACAAATTCAGGTTTTTGAAAAGCCAGCGGTCTTCTCCCACTTTGGCTCCCAAGTCAGTCAACTCCACAGCGGTGTTTCCCAGCAAAGGGGGTGGTGGAATTAAGAGATCCATCTCCCGCTCCTCCGGCGGTGCCTCCATGCCTTCAATGGAGTAGAAGGTATCCAGACGATGACGGGACTTCGACCGCTGCGCACGCACTCCCGCACGCACGTATTCCAGCTCCGCACGGAGGAAGCGTTGACGGCGGCGCTCTCCTTGCTCGGAAATTTGTTGCCTCAGAGCCTTCGATTCCAGAAAGGCCGTGTAATTTCCGGGGTGGGAATACGCTTTTCCATTGGAGATTTCGACGATGCGCGTCGCGATGGTTTCCAAAAAATAGCGGTCATGGGTCACAAACATCAACGCTCCGGGAAAGCCCTGAAGAAAATTCTCCAGCCACCGAATCGATTCCGAGTCCAGGTGATTTGTGGGTTCGTCGAGAAGCAGGAGATCGGGCTGGGACGCCAAAGCCCGACAGAGTGCCACCCGCCGTTTTTCGCCTCCCGAAAGAGGACCCACCACCGCATCCAGCGCCGGGGCCGCCAGGGCTCTTGCTTCGGCCTTGATCCGGGTTTCCAAGTCCCACCCCTCGGCATGTTCGATTTTTTCCAGGAGTTCGGACATTTCTTTGTCCGAGCAGTCTCCGTTTTCATACCGGTCAATCCAGCCAACCACATCCGAAGCACCCGCCTCAATGTTTTGAAGGACCGTCAGATCCCCATCCAACTCAAATTCCTGAGGAAGATATCCGGCCCGCAGATTTCGACGTCGCGATATTTCGCCGGCATCCGCTTGATTTTCACCAGCCAAGATTCGCAGCAAGCTGGTTTTGCCACAGCCATTCCTGCCAACCAATCCCACTTTTTCGCCAGGGGCTACAGTGAGGGAAACCCCATCCAACAAAATTTGCCTGCCATAGGAGAGTCGTAGTTCGGAGGCGGACAGCAGGGACGGAATTTCAGACATGGGCCAGTTCGGTTGGGCGAACCAGTTACGCTTTGGGCTTCCAGAGAGCTGCGTCTAAGATTGACCACAGATGCATGATCCAACCGAGCAGGAAAACCCAGAGGATGGCCGCCGCAATAAAAAACAGCACGGCGGACAAAAAGCGCCCCTGAATCAGTTGTCCCAACCCCGGGATAAAAAAGCTCGCAAGAGCTGCAATCACATTTCCACTGGTTCCTTGGCCTGCTGTCATTTGACCAAAATAATCGAAGGAACCACAGCTGTCCAGCCTGTCACTTGAACAGAGATTTGCCTTTCGCCAAATCTGGATTAAAACAAGGCATGACCGAAATTCCTCAACCCGCACCCCGCCGTGGATCTCCATGGATCACATTTTTGGTGGTCCTCGTCATTCTTGTGGCGCTCGTTGGCGGGTTGTGGTGGTGGATGACCCGGCCCATTCAACCCGTGGTTTTGAGCCCCCAGGAGCTCGCAACGGTTGAACAAAAAATCGCTGCCATTCAATCCGCCGATCCTGCCGTCCCGCCCATACCTGCCACGCCAGCTCCCACGGGTCCACCGGAACCCACCTATGAGCGCGGTAAAAAAGAGATTATTCTTACCGAGCGCGAAATCAATGGCCTCCTGAATGCGAACACGGATCTCGGCCAGTCCCTCAGCTTCCAGTTGGGAACGGATGTTATTCTCGCCCGCATCGAAACCGATTTGGATCCCGATCTTCCCCTCATCGGAGGACGCAAGTTTAAGGCCCGTGCCAAGTTTATCGTCAGTGAAGGCGGTGGCCAACCAAGCTTTGTGATCGATGACCTCACCGTGT
This sequence comes from Terrimicrobiaceae bacterium, assembly GCA_041749815.1. Classification (GTDB taxonomy): domain Bacteria; phylum Verrucomicrobiota; class Verrucomicrobiia; order Chthoniobacterales; family Terrimicrobiaceae; genus JAJTZA01. The sequence goes on along the minus strand of JBGTAR010000323.1, from coordinate 7,085 downwards.
GGGGCATTTCGTTGCCGAATGACTGGTTGGGAGGGTTGAAAGGTCGCAATCTTTTCGCTGAACTGCTGGGCTCCGAGAACGGAGGGAAGTTGCCCGGTGTCGAATCCTTTGCAATCCGTCCCAGCGAGATTTCCGTCAAACTCAAGGAGTAGTCAACTGACACATGACTTGAAGCCTCGAGGTTTCTCCGTTAGGTTCGGGAATGGCCTCATTAACCCCCCTGCTGGCCCGGGATTTTACTCCGAACGCTGCGGCGCATTTGCTCTGGCGGGCGGGGTTTGGAGGGACTTGGGATGAAGCCGTCGAACTGGCGGACTTGGGGCTGGATTCGGCAGTTGACCGGTTGGTGTTTTATCAACCATCCACAAAGCTCCCGGCGCCCGAGTGTTCGTCGCTGCCGGAAGAAACCAACCGCGTGTTTGAAGAGCGGTTGCGCACGATCCCTGATGAAGACGTGCGACAAAGTGAGCGACGAATTCGTCGCGAAAAGGAGCGCGAACAAATTCGCGACCTGAAGCTCTGGTGGCTGGATCGCATGGTTTCGAGTTCGCTTGGCAATCCTGCAATTCCACCCTTGGAGGAAAAGTTGACCCTCTTCTGGCATTCGCACTTTGCAACCGGCTACGAAGACAAAATCAATACGACCTTTCCCCTCTGGCAACAGAACCAGATGTTTCGCTCGCTTGCGATCAGCCCACTGCCTGATCAACTCAATGCCCTCATCCGCGACCCCGCGATGCTTGTGTGGCTCGATAATGCCTCAAGCAATCGCAAGAACCCCAACGAGAATTTTGCAAGGGAGTTGATGGAGCTTTTCTCCATGGGAGTGGGCCATTACTCGGAGAAGGACGTGAAAGAATCTGCCCGATCCTTCACCGGTTACAGCGTGGACCGGGAGGCATGGACCTTCCAATTCCACGACGGGGCGCACGATCCAGGAGAAAAGACCTTCCTTGGTCAAACAGGTCCCTTCCGCGGGGAGGATATCGTCACCATCATTTGCCAACAGCCCGCCACCGCAAAATTTTTGGCGCACAAACTCCTTCAATATTTTGTCTGCACCAACCCCGATCAGGACATGATTGAGGCTGTGGCCGAAAAGTATCGCTCCAGCGATTACAATCTGCGGGATTTGCTGCGAACCCTTTTTCGATCCGAATATTTTTATTCCGAGCGTGCGGCCAACGCCGTGGTGAAATCGCCGGTGTGTCTGGCCTTGGGGGCCCTGAAGGCGATGCGGGCACCGATGCCCAAGGATGAGGTTTTCCTCGGAGCTTTGCGTGTGATGGGGCAGGATCTGTTTTTTCCGCCGGACGTGAATGGCTGGCCGGGTGGTGCCAATTGGATCAACTCCAACACCCTTCTGATACGTTACAATTTTGCGAACTTTCTCATGCATGGCGTGAGCCCGGATGAATTCAAAACCCTGGAGCGAAAAACCGTGGACCGAACCGAAACCCGTCGAGATTTTATCGAGTCAGAGCGTAAACTCGCCACGGTGGATTGGGAGCCGGAGGCCCACCTCAAAGCCAGCGGGGAAATCCGGCGCATGCTCACATCAAAAGACATCGTGGACTATTTTATCCGGGAATTTCTTCAGCGCGAACCCTCCAAGGACCTGCGGGCAGCCCTCATTCAACTCGCAGAGACGGATGGAGCTGGTGGCCGTCGCCCGATGAGTACTCAGGATTCCAATTTTAATGAGCGGGCGAGGGGACTCGTCCACCTGATTATGAGCAGCCCCGATTATCAATTGTCTTAAACTGATGTTCCTCCACACACGCCGAGAATTTTTAAGCACGGGAATCAAAGGGGCGGGCCTTCTTGCCGCAAGTGCCTTTGTGCCGGCTTTTATCACCAGGACGGCGGCCGCCACCGGGGCCGCTCGAGATGAGCGGATCCTTGTTGTTGTTCAACTCAGCGGTGGCAACGACGGGCTGAACACGGTCATTCCTTTCACCGATGACCTCTACGCCGCAGCACGACCAACATTGCGACTTTCTGCCAACGAAACGCTCAAGCTCACCGACCATCTTGGGCTTCATCCGGCCCTCACGGATTTTCGAGGGGAATATGATGCAGGACGCATGGCCATTGTTCAAAATGTGGGTTACCCCAATCCCAATCGTTCGCATTTTCGGTCCATGGAAATCTGGCACACCGGGGGTGATGATAATGACCCAAGACAGGTCGAGGGTTGGTTGGGTCGGTTTTTTGACGCCAAATGTCAGGGAGCTGATCCCCGCAAACTGCCCGGGGATATCGGCATGAGCCTCGGCAAAGTGATGCCGCAGGCCTTTCGCAACCACTCCAATGTGGGAATTGCCATCAATGACCCCGCCACGTTTCAATGGAACCCCAGCGGAGAAACCTCAACGCTCGCCAGCGTGCAGGAACAGATTTTTCAGAAACTTAATCAACCGTCTGGTGGGTCCATGACGTCCATGCAAACCGCAGGAGGGATCTCCGGGAGCGAGCCTGAGACGATTGATTTCCTGCGCCACACCGCTATGAACGCCGTCATCGCCGGAGACTCCATTCGTGGAATTCTCAAGAAGGAACGGGGACGCGGAAAATACCCTGATAGTGTTTTGGCGGAGCAACTCCGGATGGTGGCCAGCCTGGTAGGAGGCGATTTTCCATCACGCATATACTACGTGGCTCAAGGTGGCTATGATACCCACGCCGACCAATTGGGAAGTCATGCCCGCTTGCTTGGTGACTTCAATTCCAGCTTGAGTGCGTTTCTTGACGATCTTCGAAATCAAAAGATTTCCGACAAAGTCACGGTCCTGGCGTTTAGTGAATTCGGGCGCCGCGTTGCAGAAAACGGCAGCCGGGGAACAGATCACGGTGCCGCCGCACCTGTCTTTCTTTTTGGAGATTCGGTCTCAGGCGGGCTTCACGGAAACCCACCAAACTTGGCCGATCTCGTGGATGGGGACGTGAAACATCATATCGATTTTCGTCAGGTGTATGCGTCGCTGCTGGACGACTGGTTGCAAACACCTTCCAAACCCGTTTTGGGACGGACGTATGAGAATCTAAAGATCCTGACAAAAAGCGAAGCAGGCTGATTAACGGGGGCAGGATTGCAGAAGAGAACCCGAAGGCAGAACCACGCAAAGGGGCACTGGCTGAATGAGATTTTTCTGGTTAATCCAAGAACTTTTGAAGGATGTTCTTGCTCAGTTTACCAAACGCAAGTTGGGCTTTTGGGCCGCCGATATTACTGGTCAGAACCAGGGCCAGTTCTTGCTCAGGGAGGACGACAATCAATGCGAGGTTCATGCCGTTTGAACCTCTGTGCTGCAGAAATACTTTATCCGACCATGGGAAACGGCTCACGCCCCATCCCAGGGCATAGTGGCCGGTTTCTGGTCCGTCCGAGCTTTCCTCAACATCACGGGAGGTTGGGATTTGGGGGGTGTGAAGTTTCCGAATGGTCTCGGTCATCAATAAATCCGGTTGTGATTTGCCCATCGTGGCATTCCACAATGCCCACTTGGCAAAGTCCCTTGGTGACATGTGCACCGTGCCGGCGGGGCCCATGACCGCTGGGATATCCGAGGAAGGGCCGCCGACGATGGACAGGACTTCTCCATTTTCAATAAAGTGGGGTAGCGGGGCATCCACCAGCCCGGCGGAAGCCTGCGGTCCAATCCCCGCCGTTTTCAGTCCCATGGGCTTAAAGAGTAACTCATGCATGAGTTCCTCCCAGGAGCTCCCCGCTGCTCGTTCGATCATCGCTCCCGCGACGATGTAACCCAAGTTTGAGTAGGCAAATTTCTCTCCCGGCGCACCTGCCGCAGGCAGAGCAAGAGCCCGCTCGATCACCCACATGCGAAGCTCTGGCAGCGGCAGCATGGCTCGATGCGCACCGAAGTAGAGCTGCATCAGGGCATCATTGTCTCCGGGCAAACCACTGGAATGGGAGAACATTTGTTGTAGGGTTGCCGACCGAAGGGGTTCGGGGGTCTTCTCTTTGAGCTCGGGAAAGGCCTCCTCCACGGTGAGATCCCAACTGAGTTTGCCTTGCTCCACCAACTTTGCGGCAAGAAATGCAATCATTGCCTTGGATGAGGAGCCGATGTGGAATTTGTCGTCCAGAGTTGCCGGAATATCCGCCCCCAAGCGTCGGGTGCCAACGACCCCTTCTGCGACGACCTCCCCATTTTTCACGACCACAGCGGCCAGCGCTGGCAAACCGAACTCCTCGCTGGCGGCCTTCAACTCAGGCGTTAGATCGGTGACCCCAAAAAGCAAACCGGGTAAACCCAGACAGAGGGCCAAAACTATTTTGTAATGAGAGCACACACTCTTTCTTTTAAACCAAGAGAGCGTGGTGGGGCAAGTCCCCGTAGCCAGAAGGCCTCTCCTCTCGGGCGCCCAACGCACGAGAGGAGGAATTGGAATTGGGTTTGTTCCCTTATGCCGCCACTCGCACCCTTTTGAGCGTGCCGTGGTTTTCAAGCTTCACGCGACCGGACTCAAAGAGGTCTGCGACGGCTGCGACGGTTTCCCGACTGTCTCTGGCGCAGGAGGAAACGATCTCGACCAGTTCACCAAGGGAGTAGTGCTTGCGATTGATTTTGGAATAGAGGTTTTTCATAACAATGAATGTTACGTATAAGACCCACCCCAAGTCGCTTTTGTTCAAAAAAAGTCCTCTATTTTTTTTCGTCAGGGGTGTGTGTATCAAATCCGTGGAGACGATCGGGCTCTTCGGGCGCAGTGAAAACCAGCCACAAGCAGCAGATAAAAAGTGACGTCACCGACCCCACAGAAATCACAAGCACGATCCAACCTCCGGGCGTCATGGTTTTGCCTCCTCCGTGTCCTTAGGTTTCACATCATAAGCGCTTGCCCGGGAGACAAGCAGGGTCACAAATGCTCCAAAAATCGCCACAAGGGCCACGGACATCCAGGCCACGGCATTGGGTGTGACAAACAGATCTTTCACATAGCCGCTGATTTCTGGTTCCCCACCGGTGAAGGAAAAGCCAAACACATTGACGAGAACCCACAGCACAAAGATCCCAATCAAAAAGATGGGACAGACAAATTTCATCACCGGCAAAAATACGACGGGAATTCTAAAGACCGCGCCCCTGGCGGCTTCTTCCAATCCCCGGCGGGCTCCAAAGACCCATGCAAAAACCACGATCTGGGTGGTGGCCAAAATAAAGATCAGGAACGTCCCAACCCAGAAGTCGAGCGTGTCCAAGGCTTTAAGATCTTTGCTGAAATAAACGACGAAGGCGGTGCCCACGGCCGTGATAAAACCGAGGATCGTGACGGATTGTTTGCGTTCAATTTTGAGAGACTCCTCCAGGAAGGCGATTCCGGGCTGAAGCATGGACAGGGAACTGGTGATTGCCGCCAAAAATAAAAGAAAGAAGAAGGCGGATCCAAAAACCCAGCCGAGTGGCATCTTGGCAAAGACGAGTGGCAGGACATTAAAACCCAGAGCAAAGGTGCTCATGCCGGCCATGCCAGAAACGCCAAGGAACGCCACACTGGCGGGGAGGGTGATCAATCCGCCGAGACCGACCTCGCAAAATTCGTTGGCACTTGTTGCGGCCAGTCCACTCAGCACGACGTCATCCTTTCGCGAGAGGTAACTCGAATAGGTCAAGATCACTCCAAACCCCACGCTCAACGAAAAAAAGATTTGCCCGGCAGCAGCCAACCAAAGCTGGGGCTTGGTGAGTTGCTCCCAAATCGTCACGGTGCGCACTCTGATCGCCGGGTCGGCGGCAGCTTGGCTTTCGGCTTCCCGGATGGATGGTTCCCCCAGAACCTCCCTCACTTTTGTCCAAGCACCAGCCTCCTGGCGCTCAACCAAAACTTTCTCCGGGTTCCACATAAAACCCAGGCCATTGTTCACATTGTTTTCAGGCATGGAAGGATCGGGGGTTCCCAACGTCAGCACCCGAATCAGAATCACCAAAGCCAACACAAACAACGAGGGCATGGCAAAGCGGCAGAACCATTCAATCCCCTTGGCCACTCCGCGGTAGATCAGAAAAAAATTCAGGAGAAACACCAAAAGCAGGTAGTCCCCCACTTGGTCGAATCGGAATCCAATGGCCACCCCGTTCTCTGCGGCTCCAATAAATTTTGTGAAAAAATCCCCTGCTTCGGCCGCGGTGGCAAAATGGATTTGGCCGGTGACAAAATTAACAGCGTAACCCAGGCACCAAGCCTCGATCACCACGTAATACATGTAGATCACCACCGGAATGATCACCCCAATGACGCCAAGATACTTGCCCCACCTGGATTTGATGAAGACATGAAACACCCCGGGAGAGGAATTGTAACCCCGCGAGCCGGCATAGCGCCCCATGGTCCACTCCGCCCAACAAATGGGCAGCCCGATCAGCAGCAGTGAAACAAAATATGCCACCATGAAGGCCCCTCCGCCATATTGTGCCGCCTGGCCCGGGAAGCGTAAAAAATTCCCCAGCCCCACCGCGCTCCCCGCCACAGCGAGAATCACTCCCAGTCGCGAGTTCCAACGTTCATGGCCTGTTCCCTTTGTCACCTCACGTTTTGTGCCCTCGATGCTCCCCCGCGCCAAGCGAAAACTGTAAAAATCTGGGTGATCCCTTGAGGGACTCTTTCAACAAATGCTCACGAATGCCGGGAGGTCCAAAGTGTAGTGTCTCACAAAACACGAGTCATTTGTGAGACACTACACTAACCTCCGCAGAAAATCCGCGGGGCTCTCAATGAGAATCCCTCGATACGAGCCAAGCTGTAGCAAGTGGTTCCCCTGATCGCGGTGTTTGATCTTCAGCGAGTGGCCATGTATGCTCTGGCCAAATGACAGATGTGCAATTCAGAATTGGCAACGAGAAGTTGATCCGGGTGTTGGATGCGGCAAGTGCCCGGCTTCGTGGCCTGTTGCAGAAACAGGGGCGTCCCGGCGGGGCGCTGCGTGTGGCCATCGTGGGCGGCGGGTGTTCCGGCCTTCAATACAAAATGGACCTGGTGGACGGACCGGCCAATCGGGACATCCTCGTCGAATCCAATCAGGTGAAAGTGGTTGTGGATCCCAAGAGTGCCCTCTTTGTCAG
>JBGTAR010000322.1:0-18991 GCA_041749815.1 Terrimicrobiaceae bacterium | reverse complement strand
CGACATCGTCTGGTGGCCCAAAGGCAGTTGGAAGAACCAATCGCCCACACCCAACGTCAACACGCGCTACATGTATTTCTTCTGCAACACCAAGCAGGACGGGCCGGTGGTGGTGGAATTGCCGCCTGCCGTCCCCGGTGCTAGCTTCTACGGCACGATTGAAGATGCCTGGTATGCGCCGCTCACGGACATCGGTTTCGAGGGCAAGGGTGGCAAGTATCTCGTGCTGCCACCCGACTACAAGGGAGACGTGCCGGATGGTTATACCATCGTCCGTCCGGCAACCTATAACACCATGACGCTGCTGCGTTCCATTTTGGATTCCAGTTCCGAAGTGGATTTGAAGGCGGGCAATGATCTCGTGCAGCAGGTCAAAGTCTATCCCTTGTCGCAGGCAGCCAACCCGCCCGCGCAGCGGCTGCTGGACATGAGCGATGTGATGTTTAATGGCCTGGTAAAGTATGACGCCAGTTTCTTCACCAGCCTCGCCCGCATGGTCAACGAGGAAACGGTGCAGCCGCGCGACTTGGCAATGATGGGGATGCTCCTGCCGCTCGGCATCGAGAAGGGCAAGGAATTCAAACCAGACGCGGCGACCGTGACCCAGTTGAATTCCGCGGCGGCAGAAGCACACGCGTGGTTGATGGACAAGGCGACAACGGATGCCACTCCGTGGTGGCCGGACAGCCAGTGGGTCATCCCGACCCCGCCCATTACCATCCCGACCGCTTTCCATTGGGAGGTTGCGAACTATTTTGACGTGGATTCACGAGCGATCGCCCTCTCCCAGTATTTCTGCCCGACGGCCAAGCTCGGCACCGGCAGTTTTTACTTCGCATCTTTTCATGACCACGACGGCAACCCACTCGAAGGCGGAAACAACTATAAGCTGCACGTTCCGGCAGACGTTCCGGTGAGACAATTCTGGTCCGCCACGGTCTATAGTCTGGAAACCAGCAGCTTCTTCCTCAACGCACCGATCCTCACTCTCGGTTCGCTCAACGCTGACTTGAAGAAGAACGCCGACGGCTCGGTGGACATCTACTTCGGGCCGAAGCCGCCCGCCGGTCAGGAGTCCAACTGGCTTTACACCCAGTCCGGCCAGAAATGGTTCCCGTGGTTCCGAGTGTATGGCCCGGAGAAGGCGATCATGGACAAGAGCTGGAGGTTGCCGGACATTGAAAGGGTCAAGTGATGGAACAAATCGAAGCCCAGAAGCGGAAGATAGGCAACTCCTGGCATCCAAGCGACTCGTCGCGCCTGATCCAACTAACAAAGAGATCATCCCTTTGATCGTGAAACGCGCGGGCCGTCTCCCATGATACAGCCCGCGACTTCACCAACGAAACCGACATGCATGAACAACTCCAAGCCATCGCCACCGTGCTCTCGCTGGTGAATCCGGCGATCTGCGCGGCGATCTGTGGAGCGATGTTTGTGCGGGCGGTCGCCGGGCAAAATTGTCCTTTCCATGGGTGTGCAATTCGCCCTCACCGGCTACCGCGCCTTTTTGAAATGAAACCCGCCTCACTCGTCCCTTGCTGGCGGCAAAAGGGCCTCGGCCTGCGGCGCTGCCGGCGCTCCAATAAAGCCCAATGGTAACTGCCCCGATGCACACGGAATCCACGCCCTTTGCAATTGCCCTCTTCCTCGGCATGGTCCTGTTCCTCGAACTCGGACGGCGCATCGGACGTCGGATGCGCGTCGCAGACCCAGAGGGCGCTACCATCGGGGTGGGCGCGGTGGAAGGGGCCGTCTTCGCGTTGTTCGGATTGCTCATTGCGTTCACCTTTTCGGGCGCGGCTTCTCGTTTCGACGACCGTCGCCAGTTGATCATCGAGGAAGCCAACGATATCGGCACCGCCTGGAGTTATCTAGATCTCCTTCCCGTTGGCGAGCAACCCCCGATGCGTAGTCTTTTCAGGGAATATACCGGCGCACGAATTGCCACATTCGAAAAACTGCCGGACATCCCCGCCGCCGAGGCGGAACTCACGCGATCGCTCGCCTTGCAGGACGAGATCTGGACGCGGGCCATCGCTCTTTGCGAGGCGAAGAAGGATACAGCCACGACCAACCTGGTCATGGGTTCCTTGAACGAGATGAACAACATAACCACGACACGGACCGCCGCCACCCGCATTCATCCGCCACCCACCATCTTCGCGCTACTCTTCGCGCTTGGGCTTTGTAGCGCGCTTCTCGCCGGATACGGGATGGCGGGGAGCAAGGCGCGGAGTTGGACCCACATTGTCAGCTTTGCCGCCGTGATCGCGCTCAGCGTCTATGTCATTCGGGACATCGAATATCCTCGGCTGGGATTCATCCGCGTGTCCAACACCGACCAGGTCATGAAGGATCTCCGGGCCAGCATGGACTGATCGCAAAAACTTTCCCAACGAAGGGACAAACCAAACTGACCATGAAAGCAAAACTAGGGACCATGTTCCTGCTGGCGATCTCTCTCGCCAGCCTTACCCCTATTCACGCTCAGGACCCGCTTTCCTCCTGGAACGAGGGACCAAACAAACAAGCCATCGTGGATTTTGTCGCCAAAACCACCCTGGCCGGTTCGCCGGATTTTGTTCCTCCGGAGGAGCGGATCGCGACGTTTGATCAGGACGGCACGCTCTGGGTCGAGCATCCCATTTACACCCAGGTGATGTATTGCCTCGAGCGGGTGCCCGCATTGGTCAAGGCGAAGCCTGAACTGGCCGAAGTCGTCCCATTTAACACCGTGCTCGATCTCCTCCACGGCGACAAGGCCGCGATGGAAAAGCTCACCCTGCCCGACCTCGAAAAAATCGCCATCGCGACGCTCACCGGCATGTCGGTCGAGACGTTCCAAGCGGAAGCAAAAAAGTGGCTCGCCGAGGCAAAACAACCGCGCTGGAAAAAACCCTACACCGAACTGACCTATCTCCCAATGCAGGAAGTCATGAATTATCTCCGGGCCAATGGCTTCAAAACCTATATCGTCACCGGCGGCGGGCAGGACTTTGTGCGGACCTACTCCGAGTCAACCTATGGCATCCCACCCGAACAGATCGTTGGCACGGCGCTGAGCACCAAGTATGGTTATAACAAGGACGGCAAACCGTTCCTGACCAAGGAACCGAAGCTGCTGCTCAACGACAACGACGCCGGCAAACCCGAAGGCATCCACCTCTTGATTGGCCGCCGTCCCCTCATTGCCTTTGGCAACTCGACGGGCGACCAACAAATGCTTGAATACACCAAGGCGGGAAGCGGCGTGCGCCTGTCACTGATCGTCCTGCACGACGACGCCGAACGCGAGTATGCCTACGGCCCCGCGACCGGCCTGCCCGACACGAAGGTCGGTACCTTCACCCAAATACTCTACAACGAAGCGAAAAAAGACGGCTGGAACGTCATCAGCATGAAGAATGACTGGAAGACGATCTTCGCGTTCGATATGAAGTAAACAGTCTGTTTGAACAGGAGCACGCAGGGGAACATAGAAATACGATCGACCTCATTTGCTCCTGAATGAATCCCCAAACCTAAAACCATGAAATACTCCACCAAATCCAGATTCCTCACGCTCGCCCTCGGGTTGGCACTCATCGGCATCTTCACTCCGGCGCACGCCGCAGATAAGAAAAAACCCAACATCCTGATTCTTTGGGGTGACGACATCGGCTGGTGGAACATCTCCGCATATAACCACGGCCAGATGGGCTACAAGACGCCGAACATTGATCGGATCGCGAAGGACGGCGCCATGTTCACCGACTGGTATGGCCAACAGAGTTGCACGGCCGGTCGCTCCGCATTCATCACCGGCCAGTCACCCTTCCGCACCGGTCTCTTGAAAGTCGGGTTACCGGGTGCGAAGGAAGGTTTGCAGGCGCGGGACGTGACGATTGCGGAGTTACTCAAGGCGCAAGGTTATCTCACCGGCCAATTCGGCAAGAACCATCTGGGCGACCGCGACGAACACCTGCCGACTGCCCATGGCTTCGGCGAGTTCTACGGCTCGCTCTACCATCTGAACGCCGAGGAGGAGCCTGAGAATCCCGACTACTTCAAGGACCCCGCACTGATCAAAAAGTATGGCACCCGTGGTGTGCTTCACACGTGGGCACTGCCTGACGGAACCCAGAAGATTGTGAACACCGGCCCCCTCACCAGGAAACGCATGGAAACCTGCGACGAGGAGTTCACCAAAGAAGCGCTTCGTTTCATGGAGGACGCCAAGAAGGCGGACAAACCATTCTTCATCTGGTGGAATGCCACTCGCATGCACATCTGGACGCATCTCAAGCCGGAGAGCGAAGGGGTGACCGGCCTCGGCATCTACCCGGACGGCATGGTCGAGCACGACGGACACGTTGGCCAGATTCTTGCCAAACTCAAGGAACTCGGACTCGATGAAAACACGATCGTCATGTATTCCACCGACAATGGCGCTGAGAAGTTTTCCTGGCCCGACGGTGGCACCTCACCCTTCCGCAACGAGAAGGCCAGCAACTGGGAAGGCGCCTATCGTGTGCCCTGCGTGATCCGCTGGCCGGGCGTGATCGAACCCGGCACCGTGATCAACGACGTGTGCGCACACGAAGACATGCTGCCCACGCTCCTTGCCGCTGCCGGCGTGCCGGACGTGAAGGAACAACTTCTCAAGGGCATGAAGGTCGAGGACAAAACCTTCAAAGTGCATCTCGACGGTTACAACCTCACCGACACACTGGCTGGAAAATCCCCCAGTCCGCGCAAGGAATTCTTCTACTTCAATGACGACGGCTCCTTCGTCGCGTTGCGCTTCAACCAGTGGAAGCTGGTCTTCAGTGAGCAGCGCGCGCATGGCCTGGACGTCTGGCAGGATCCCTTCGTGCCCCTGCGTTTCCCGAAGCTCTTCAACTTGCGCTCCGATCCCTTCGAGACTGCCGACCATGAAAGCATCAACTACGGCAAATGGCGCATTGACCGCGCCTTCCTTCTGGTGCCAGCCCAGCAATACGTCGCCGAATTTCTTGCCACTTTCAAAGAGTTCCCGCCAAGCCAGGAGGTGGGCACCTTCTCCCTCGACGCCGTCATGGAGCAACTGACCGAAAGCACGAACTAGCCGTTCAGAGAGAAGCATGAGATGATCTTCCCTTTGAAAGCTCTGCATATTATGACGGCATTGATTGAGGTGGGGGCCGGCCTTGCTTTGCTGGCCATCCCATCGCCTGTGGCAGGGCTCCTGCTCGGAGTGCCGCTGGAGACGCCTGCCGCGTTGACGGTGGCACGCATCGCCGGAGCCGGACTGCTCACGCTGGGCGTCGCCTGCTGGCTTGCGCGCGATGACTCACATAGCCCCGCATCGAAAGGTTTGATCACCGCAATGTTGTTTTACAATACAGCCGCCGCCGCGGTTCTGGCATACGCCATCGCTGGCCTTGAACTCCACGGTGTGTTGTTGTGGCCGGCTGTTATTCTCCATGTGGTGATGGCCATTTGGTGTGTTGCCAGCCTTTTGCAAAAGAGCTTTAGTCAAGCGAGACAATGAAGTTCCCAGCCCTTGCCTTCTCGATTTTGGCGTGTGTCTCCCCCATTCATGCTGCTGATCCCTTGGTGGGCACATTTGGTCCGACCATTGCCAATTCTGGCAAACCACCCGGCCCGGCCCCCGAAGGGATGGTCTGGATTCCTGGTGGAGAATTTTCCATGGGAGCAAGTGGCACAGTGGGCGATGTCGCGATGTGTTCACCCGCCACGGTTGGCGACACCCAACCGGTTCACCGTGTTGCGGTTGATGGGTTCTGGATGGACGCCACCGAGGTCACGAATGCACAATTCGCGAAATTCGTCGAAGCCACCGGATACCGCACGGTTGCCGAAATCGCACCAACGAAGGAGGAGTTCCCCACAGCTCCCCCGGAAAACCTTGTTGCCGGCTCGGTGGTGTTCACGCCCCCGGCAGGGCCGGTCCCTCTTGACAACCATTTCCAGTGGTGGAGTTACGTCAAAGGAGCCAACTGGCGACATCCGGAAGGACCTCAAAGCAGCATCAAGGGTCGTGAGAATTTTCCCGTCGTGCAAATTGCTTATCCTGACGCCATGGCCTATGCAGCGTGGGCGGGGAAACGGCTGCCAACCGAGGCAGAGTGGGAATTTGCCGACCGGGGCGGGTTGACGGGAAAACTCTATGCCTGGGGCGATGAGTTCCAGCCGGACGGAAAATTTATGGCGAATACCTGGCAGGGAAAATTCCCGGTCAAAGACACCGGCGAGGATGGTTTCGTGGGCCTGGCCCCGGTGAAGTCCTTCCCACCAAACGGTTATGGTCTCTACGATATGGCAGGCAATGTCTGGGAATGGTGCAGCGACTGGTATCGCCCCGACACCTATGAAGGCCATGTCGCAGCGGGGATTTTGACAAAAAATCCGAAAGGCCCCGATTCCTCATTCGATCCCTCCGAACCGGGGACCCCTAAACGCGTGCATCGTGGTGGATCATTCCTCTGCACCGACCAATACTGCACCCGCTACATGGTCGGAACCCGGGGCAAGGGCGACCCTTTTACGGGAACAAACCACGTGGGTTTCCGCTGTGTGAAAGACCCAAAATGAAACCGCTTTCCTCCCTAGCTTGCACAAAAAGGATAGCAACTCCCACTAGGTTCGCACAGACTACGAATCCTCCTTTTTCTTTTTATCTTGTGAAATTCCCCAACCTCTCTTTGCCAGCCGATCATCGCGTTCGTCGGGAAAATCAAATTCCAATCGCTGGGGCAGGATTCCCAAGCAAGTTTTTTCGATATCTTCTGAGCGCACTCCTGCCGCTGGCTACTGCACTCGTGACCTATGCGGGAGAAGTGTCCAAGCCGGTTCCAGAGAGTCCCAACAAACATTCCTTTCTTGATCCGGTCGAGGACTTTGTGAGGGACTCGATCCTCATGCCCAAGACGCCCTTCGAATTGGTGCCCGGCAAGGATCCCAATGGATGGGGATTCGTGCTCGAGCCATACGCATGGGCTCTGGGGCTCAACGGCGACCTCGGAGTGAAGGGCTTTCCCGCCGCTCATATCGACTTCAGCAGCCGCACCATCCTCCAGCATCTCGATTGGGGCATCTTCCTGCGTGGAGAGATCCGCAAGGGCCGGTGGGGTGTGCTTGCTGACGGCTATTATGCCGCGCTATCGGCATCCGCCAACCTCGATAACCGTATCTATGACAATGTGAATCTGGACCTCCAGCAATCCATCGTCTCCCTGGCGCTTGCCTATCGCATTATTGACGACCGGCGAGGGTTCCTCGACCTTTACGCTGGGGTCCGATATAATTTTATCGGGGCACAGGTCGACGCCTCACTCAATGAATCCCGCATCAATGACATCGGGACGAATGCTGCAAATGCCATCGGAAACCGTATTGACGCCCGTTTGGAGAGCGCCCTCGCCGCGATCACGGCCCGGGTGGAACAAACGGCTGCGGCTGACGCTGCGGCGCTTTCAAATGCCGCGCTCGGGAGCACAAGACCGCGCGACATCGAAAAGCTGATTCTTAGGGACCGCGACCTGCGAAGGCTGGTCCGTGACGATGTTATCGTTCGCTCTCTCACTGGAGGAGATGTCCGCAAGACCCTCGCCAGCTACACCAGGGCCTCCGCAGCCGCCAAAGCGTCGCGCGCACGGGGCGTGGTTGACCCTTCCCTCGAAGCCGCCGCGGCCGCCGAAAGAAAGAAGCTGGGCAAGGCCATCGCAAAGCGCATTGAGGATGTCACTCCTACTTACGATGCCGGAAACCAATATTGGTTTGACCCGATCATCGGCCTCCGCGGACAGGTCAATTTCACGCGCTGGTTGTATCTTGCAGCGCAAGGAGACGTTGGCGGATTCGGGGCGGGTTCCCAGATCGCCTGGAACGCTCAGGCCGCCTTCGGAGTGAATTTTACCCGAAACATCTTCGCCGAACTCGGTTACCGCTACATGTATGTTGACTACGAAAACAACGGCTTCCTCTATGACATGAATTCTTTTGGCCTGTTTTCCTCCTTCGGAGTGAAGTGGTAAACCCCCGCCTTTCCTTAAAAATCCAAGAAAATAAATCATGAGAATCACCCCCACCCTTGCCGTGCTGCTTCTGGCAGTTGTTTCCATCGGATTGCCTCTCCATGCGTCCGATGACAATACAAAATCCCTGGCTGAGATCGCCGCTTTTGGCGAAGCCTACGTCGAAGCCTTTGGCAAAGGTGATGCGGCAGCCCTTGCCGCGATGTGGACCCCTGACGGTGATTATGTCGATCAAACCGGGAAGGTCTTCCAGGGCCGGGAGGAAATCGCCAAGGTGTTTGCCGGTTTTTTTGCAGCCAACAAAGACCTCAAACTCGGCATCGACAGTGAAGCACTCAAGTTTCCAACGCCAGACACGGCACTGGAAGATGGCTCCACGTCCGTCATTTTCCCTGATGGCACGCCTCCCGCACGCGGGCGATTCAGCAATGTCTTTGTGAAACAGGACGGCAAGTGGCTCCTTGCCAGTGTGCGGGAGAGCGCCTATCTCCCATCCACAAATGCCG
Source organism: Terrimicrobiaceae bacterium (assembly GCA_041749815.1). GTDB lineage: Bacteria > Verrucomicrobiota > Verrucomicrobiia > Chthoniobacterales > Terrimicrobiaceae > JAJTZA01. The sequence goes on along the minus strand of JBGTAR010000322.1, from coordinate 10,464 downwards.
TTCACCTCGAAGGCCTCGCCTGGGCCATTGGGGCCTGGCAGACCGATCCCAAAAGCCCCGAGGTCTCGCACACAGAGTTCGCGTGGGGCGACAATGGAAACTTCATCGTTTCCCGTCAGGCCATCACACTCAAGGACCAACTCATCTCCTCCGGCACACAATTCATTGGTTGGGATGCCTCCTCCTCCGAAATTCGCTCATGGAATTTCGAGTCCGACGGGGGCTTTGGAGAGGGAGTTTGGACAGCAGGCGCGAATGGTTGGAGTGTCCGCACGACGGCGACCCTTCCCAATGGAAAAAAACTTCTCGCCGTGAACACCATCAGCCGCAATGACGATGGTTCGATCAACTGGCAATCCACCGATCGCAAGCTCGATGGCAAGTCGCTTCCCGATACCGAAAAAATCAAACTCACCCGCGTTGAATAACCCCACCTACTCCATGAAATCGATTCTTTCTCTTTTTGCCTCCCTGGCAATTTGTGTCATTCTCCCCTCCGCAGCCCAAGCCTACGGGGCCTGCCACTCTTTTTCCGGCAGCAATTCCTGGGGAGGAAGCTACAGCCACTCAGGTTCCACCAGTTGGGGCGGCGGGAATTGGAACCATTCAGGATCAGGTTCCTACACCACCGCCTCCGGAAACACCTACTCCGCCAGCCACTCGGGCTCCGGCAACTACTATGGCGGATACCACTCCGGCTCGGGCAGTTGGTCCGGCTCCGGCGGAGGCTCCGGTGCCTATCACTATGGCGGTTACGGTCATTACGGTTGCTACGGAGGAGGGTTTCATGCGGCTTACGTCAGGACCCCTTACGGTTCCGTCGGGGCTGTCGGCTATCGCAGGCGCTTCTGATAAAGCTGATCATCAGCGCCTCCGCGCTTGAAACCTGGGGACCCGAGCAGGAGGAACGTTATCTCCGACGCATGTGGAGCAACGGACTCTGCGACTATTCATCTGGCATTCAGGTAGGGAATGATTTAGTGGGTTCAGAATGAGGGTACTAATTGTCGAGGATAACGACCACCTCAGGAAATCGATCGTGGACTATCTGCGGGATGAGAGTTTTGCAGTGGATTCGGCCGCGGATGGAGAGGAAGGTTTGTACAAGGTTTTAAACTGGGACTACGATATTTTGCTTTTGGACGTGATGCTGCCTCATCGTGACGGGTTTGAAGTTTTGCAGGAGCTTCGGAAAGCCGGAAAGACGCTGCCCGTGCTCATGCTGACGGCCCGGGGGGAACTTTCCGACCGTGTTCATGGTCTAAACAACGGGGCGGACGACTATTTGGCAAAACCCTTTGAGATGGAGGAAATGGTGGCCCGGGTTCGAGCGGGGATTCGTCGATCGAACGGGAAACCCGCCCCTCACCTTGTGGTGGGACCAATCACCCTCAACACATCCACCCGCATGGCCACGCTGCACGGGAAGCCAGTGGAGCTGACCGCAAGGGAATACGCATTGATGGAGATCCTTGCGACACGGCGGGAGGAGGCCGTCTCCCGCAACTACCTTTACGAGCACCTCTTCGATGAACGCGATGACACGCTCTCCAACATGCTGGATGTGTATATCTACAAGCTGCGCCAAAAATTTGGCAGGGAACACATTCAAACCCGGCGTGGCTTCGGATACCAGCTAACCGCTTGAAGACGATGTGCGACTCCATGCAATGATCCAGCTACCCCAAAGCATCCGGTGGCAGATTTTTGTTTACTACTCTGCTTTGATCGCCACGGCAATCGTTCTGCTGGGGGCCTCCCATCTTGTTGTGATTTCCCGGGAACTGGAGCAAAAAGCGGGACTAAAAATGCAGGCGCAACTTCAGGGCGTCTTCCCGTTTATCTTTCCCCCGAGCCGGTTTAATCCCGGCGGCCCCCCGACCCCGCCTTCGAAAGAGGAGATGGATGCGCGGCTTCAAAACCGCCAGTTTCGAGAAATGATCGAGATGATAACGTCTCAAAACCAGTTTCTGATTGCGGTTTTTCACACCGGCGAAATCCGGTATTCCTCGGATAATGTGCCCAGCGATTTTCAGCATCCCGAGGACATTGGTTTCCCCGAGCGTCTCGCCACACAGGTTGTTCGCTCCTCATTAACGGTCACCTCCTTCAGCCCCAGGGGAGATGGCGTCATCATGGGGGTACCTCTGATTTCTGTTTATGAACCATTAAAAGGTGAAGTGACAGGGACAATCCTCGTGGGATTGGCCGCATTTACGGTGATCTCCCTCCCTGGGTATTGGCTGATCGGTCGTGGGCTGCGCCCCATCCACCAGATCAGCGATGCTGCAAAGCGGATCTCCGCAGGAGATCTGTCGGAACGCATCGACATGACCTCCCAGCGTTCTGAACTTGGTCAACTGGCAGGGACTCTCAACCAGACTTTTCAACGATTGCAGGAGGCGCTTCAAAGGCAGGTACAGTTCACGGCGGATGCGTCTCATGAGCTCAGAACTCCTGTGGCTGCCATCCTTGCCGATTGCCAGTTTTCGCTAAAAAAAGAACGTCCGGTAGAGCGCTACCTTGAGACAATCGGTGTCTGTCAGGATAGTGCCCGGCACATGAGCCAGTTGATCGAGCGACTTGGCCTGCTTGCAAAATTCGATGGTCAGGACACTTTGCTTGAACGCGAATCGCTGGATCTCCGGGAGTTGGCGGAGCAGGCGGCGGGCGTGATCGAACCTCTTGCCCACGAACAGGGCCTGTCATTTGAAATGGACCTTCAGCCCGGACTGGTTCTGGCCGACCGTCTCCGGCTGGGTCAGGCGGTTATCAACCTGCTCAACAATGCCCTGCGTTACAATCAACCCCAGGGTTGGATTCGTTTGTCCACAGGGGAGGATAGAGGAAAGGCGTTTGTTGAGGTTGAGGATTCCGGAGTCGGGATCCCTGCTGATAAAATTGACAAGGTGTTTGAGCGGTTTTTCCGCGTGGATGCTTCCAGAAGCAAAAACACCGGGGGATCCGGGCTGGGGCTCGCCATCACCAAAAGCATCGTGGAGGCCCACGGTGGCACAATCCGTGTCTTCAGCCAGCACGGGAGAGGCAGCCGGTTCCGGATTGACCTCCCAGCCAAAAACTGAGGGGAGCAATTTTTTTGTTCGTTCATCTGTGATTCATATGAAATGGTGTATTCTGATCTCGCTATGAAAATTCTCATCATTGAAGACGTGGATTGCCTGAGGAAGTCACTGGTTGACTACCTCGAGGACGAAGGGTTTGAAACGGAAGCTACGGCAGATGGAGAGACGGGGTTGGCCATGGCCCTGAAATCCTCCCACCAAGCCATCATTCTCGACCTCATGTTGCCGGGTATTGATGGATACGAAGTGCTTGAAAAACTCCGCGCCTCCGGTTCTCGGGTCCCGGTGCTCCTGGTCACCGGTCGGGGCGCGCTCCCAGACCGGATCCGCGGATTGGACGGCGGGGCCGATGACTATCTGGTGAAGCCCTTTGAGATGGATGAACTCGTGGCTCGTGTGAGTGCCATCATTTATCGGGCTTCCAAAGATGCTGCACTCCCCAACCAGGCCCGATACACTTACGCCAAGTGAAGTCACCCGGATAAGGCCCGTCTTATCTTGATGGACCAGACGGGCGGGTGCCCCGACCATCTCCTCCTCCACCGGGGGCCTCGGAGGGGCTCAGGAATCCGTCCCCATCCACATCCTCCATGTCAAACGCCTCCGGAGGACCATCAAACTCCTGCCTCGAAATTTTCCCGTCATGGTTTTTATCCAAGCGCTCAATGAAGGTCTTCGGCCCCTGGGAATCGGCCGGTCTTCCCGAATCGGGGCGGTTATTTCCGCCAGCGAGGGGAGACTTGCGATAAGTCATTGGTTCCGGGCTGGAAACAACATTGCCCACACGAATGGTTGATGGGTAGCCTGAGGCAGCTGCCTTCTCCCCACCAGCGGATGTGGACTCCACCCCACCCCGCACACACCGCACAAAATTGTTCACCCTTTGAGCGTCACCCTGTGGTCCATGCCCGAGACGGGCAACACCGGTTTTGGGATCGCTGCGTTGAGCCCCGGCACCATGCACATCCATGGTTCTCCCATGCATGGAACCGATCGCCCGGCCAAAGGCCACATACACGGCCTGGCTGGCGTTTGGCCCGTCCACGTGGGTGGTCGATGTCCAGACAAAAGGCCAGTCCACTTGCTCGGCTTCGTTTTTAATCTCTGTGGTATAAAAAACAGGATCGATCGCCGGCGAACCAGTGGCATCGGGGGACCGGGAATAATCGACCAGGGAGTGGAGTTCCTTGGCATTTGGCAGCCGCCAGTCTGAGTGACCGGCGAGGCTCAATTGGTCCGCATATTTCAAGGCCGCCTCCCAATCCATTCCCTTCCCACTGTCAGCTTTGCTCCACATCAAACCCGTGGCCTGATCGGTGATGGTGCCATCCCCTTCCTCTTTAAAGTCATTCGCGCCGTAAGGGCCACCTCTCACATAACGCGCATAGAATTTCTTCTCCGGGCGCCGGGGGTCTGGAATCCCTATTGGATACCCCTTGATCCTACCATCCGCAAAATTGACCCCAAACAGGGTCTCCGCCCCCCCCATCGTCGTGCTTGTGTATTTTGTGCACGAGAGCCACTGGGCATCGATATATCGATCGTCAGCTCCGCCATACAGGAAGTCAAAATAATCAGTATTGATGAATGGGATGGCTGAGGGAGGCGCGGTGGCGGAACTAGGATCCATCACCCCGGTCGCTCCCCGAAAATCAATCAGAGAATAGAGTTCTTTGATGGTTGGAACTCTCCAGTCCGTATGGCCACCCAAGGTCATTTTACGTGCGATATCCTCCGCCTCCTCGAGGGTCAGCTTCCGGGGCTCCACGGCCTTGCTCCACATCAGCCCCGTGGTCAGATCAGACACCGTGCCGTCTCCATTATCGCGGTAGGCGGGCTGGGGGCCTCGAAACTGGGCGTCCTGACCGGAAAATTTTTGATCCTGGGCCGGGGCTTTGATCGGCTTCAAGGCGTCATAGCAAGTCTCCTGGCCAGTATCCACGACCACCCAAAAGGCATGGGATGGATTGGCAAAAACCGCAAGGCCGAGCAGAAGAATCAAAGTGTTTCTCATGGATCCCGATCATATCAATCGAAGGAACCTGAACACAGCATGAATGCTAATGAGGAAGCCATTCGAGCAACCGAAAGGGTCCTGCCCCGGCCGCCAGATTTCAAAGGCTCCGATCACCTTCGCGATGGACTGTCACCGCGTCCTTGCCAATCTTATCCGCGCCGTTGACGCCGGATAAGACAAACCATCCCACCCGCAAGGGCCATGAGCACGAATGTCGAAGGTTCGGGAACGACCGTCACAACTCCAGTCGTCGCCCAGTTGCTGACATCCAAGCCTAGGCCGGGGGCTCCAGTCAGCACGATATTACTGCCATCGCCAAAGGTCACATTGTCTAGATTTGTAAATTCGTCCCTGACGTTCCAGAGGGTGAAAACATCATCGACTTGAACCGTGTAGCTGGGAACCAACTCAAGAGTGAAATTGGAAAAATCCGACAATCCCGGTGCCGTCACAAAATAGAAATATTCATTACTGCTATTATTGCTGCCCACCATGTCGAGGCGGATGGTTCCTGTCCCATTGAGGGATGCTGATCCATTCAAAGTAACCTGACCATTCGATGTCGCTTTTGGCTTCCAGAGCCCGTTAACCTCCAGCGGTGCGAACAGGAGCGACGTGAAACCATCGAGCTCGCCGCCCGCATCAATTGTTGAGTTGCCGAACCGAAGGGTTTGAGCCCCAGCTGCTCCGCCAACAAAAGTTCCGCCATTCTCCACGGTGAGGGTCATGTTGCCACGAAAATCGGAGCTGCCGGTTCCATAGCCCGTCAGAGTACCACCATTGGCAATAATGAGACTACCTCTGGCTCCATTGGCAAAGGCAAGAACTTCCTGAGCGTCTGACACCGTTATCTCGGTGGTGTTGTTCGCGGTGGCTGTGAGATCGACCGTCGTGCCTGCACCAGGCACCGTTGCTGGAGTACTCCAATTGGCATCCACGTTCCAATTTCCCGCTGTTCCTGGATTGGCCCACAGGGTTTGAGCTGACGCTCCAGAGATGACAGCAAGAGATGCTGATAATACGAATAAGGTTGTTTTTAACATTTTTTTCTCCTTAGGGTTGGTTGCGTGACTTTCCTGAACCAGTATACGTATATCAATGAAGTGATTTAAAGAAAAAAATCGTTTTTGCCTCCGTACACCTGTTGCACTAATGGCTTTGACGCCGAGAAAAAGAGATGCTGCCGCGGCTGAGGCAGAGGTCTGGAGGGCGTGAAAAGAAGGGGGGAGTCTGAGCGCGAGTCGTTCTGGCCATCGTGGGGGAAATGAAGCGAATGACCATAGCAAGGAATCCTTGGCGGGCAAAAGCCCCGGCCATGGGACACCCAAGCCGTGTTTCAAATCTGGAAAACGGCATTTAAATTATAGGCCCGATCCCGTTGGCTGTTCGACCCCATTGGCTGTTCATAAACCGGACATGACAAGTGGCAAAAATCCCGACAGAGTTAGCCGTGATGCGTCCCTCCTCAAATTCCGTCCTAAACTGGCAGTGCGAGGTTTCCGGAAACGGAAATATCCCCCTCGTTTGTTTGCACGGCTGGTGTTGCGAAGGAGGTCAGTTCGCGAAACTTGCGCAAATGCTGGAGAAAGATTTTCGGATTTACCGGCCGGATTTGCCAGGACACGGGCAAACGCCGTTGGGAACCTTCGAACCCGGCTTTGCGTTCTACGCCTCGGCGCTGGCCGAGTGGATTTCCCGGAAAAACTTGGAGCGCCCGGTCCTGATCGGTCACAGCATGGGCGGCGCACTATCCCTCATGGCCGCGAATCAGGTCGAGGCACGGGCGGTGATTAACCTGGATGGCTTCCTTCCGGCCACCCGGTCGACTCTGGATGGGCTGGCTGCTATTCGCGGCTGGCTCGGGCGGCCGGATTTTCTCGAACTCCTTGCGACGACTTTGAGGGAAATCCATTACCTTCCTCACGAAAGGGATGAAGAAATGGACAAAATCATTCGCCAGATGTGTTCCGCTCCGGAAGCGGTTCTTCGATTTCTTCCCGAGACCATCAACACCCTCCGACCGGAACAGATCCTTGGGGAGCTTCGCATGCCGGTGCTTTATGTCGGCGCGCACACCCCCCGTTTCGACCCCATTGCAGCCAAAGCACTGCTCACCCAAGTCACAATGAAGCAAATTTCCCAGACGGGACATTTTCTGCACATGCGTGCACCGGAGCAGGTCGCAGATCTCGTTCGTGAATTTCTCGGCAATCCATCCCCGATCGAAAGAGGAGTGATCTCAGAGCAGCCATTTCAGAGTTGACCGGCTGGGGCTGTTTCCCAACACCCGCTGGATCTTCTTTGGGCCTCACGTCATATGCTCCCGCCGCAGATTGACGATATATCTCAATCTCAGCATCCGTTCGTACGCTGGCCCATCTCATGAATAACTTCGACCGCTCCAAAGGCATCACGGCTTTATCCACGTCTGGTGGCGGATTGGAGGTCGAAAGATTTACTGGCCGCAACTCCAAGCATGCGAGCGAATACACTTTCCTAACCTCTTGGCGAGCGGTGCTGTGTCCGATCTGCCGTCAGCGGCAGAAAAGGCCAAAGGGGTCCGTAGTGAATGGCACTAACTTAAGCCCCGAATGGGCTACATCCAACAGCCCAGGGCAAGCGTCACCTCCGCCCTGGGTCTTTGGTAGGGAGTGGAATCTGCCCTGTAGGGGCAGCATCACAAAATGCTCTTAGGTCAGAGCCATTCGGGTCAGTAGTGTCAGATCAAAGCAAGGGGAAAAAACGAGAAAAATTCGAGGGCAGGCTGGAGGTTGCCTGGACGAAGCGTGACCGAATCCTGGAAATGGGCGATTATCTCTTTTGCACAAGCAGCCGACCCGGATGGAGAATGATCGCGCCTGATTTTCTAGCGCGAGGGCCAGGCTTCCATGACGGCTTTGACAACCTCAATCAGCTTGGGCCGTTTCGCACCATCCCTCGCCAAGGTCGACATTCCTTGGATAACAGCCAGAGAAAGCGCAGCCAGCGGGGCCGCCGCGGTTCCCTTGGGTAATCGGCCGATAGCAATGTCGTTCTTAATCTTGTTTCGTAGTCGGGATTCAATCTCGCTTCTGATCGTGCTCAAGGCGAGTTGCACGTCCAGAGCAGCATCCGAGCAGCTGATCGCCGCACTCGCCAACAGACAACCGGAGGGCGTGTTCTGACCCGTAAATCCGACTGCTGCAGCCATCATCAGACTCTCGGCGGCCTCCCGGGCGGTTGCCGCATTATCAATGATCTGCTGCGCAGTGACCGGACCTGACGTGTATTTGCGGACCGCGTCGAGGAAAAGGCCCTTCTTATCGCCGAATGCCGCATACAAGCTCGGAGCCGTGATGCCCATCGCTTCGGTCAGATCACCAACCGAGGTGGATTCATAGCCGTGCTGCCAAAATAGCAGCATCGCACGCTCCAGCGCCTCTTCCCGGTCGAAGGAAAGCGGACGACCACGTCGTCTCCGAACGTCTCTTAGTTTATTTTCCATAGTGATCGTTATATAATAATTGACGACGCTCTCAAGTTCGTATTTATTTCTGTAGCAAGCATTACATATATAAGATGGACCTAAAACTTTCAGGAAAACGTGCTCTCATTACGGGAAGCACCAGTGGAATCGGTGAACAGATCGCCAAAACCCTCGCGGCCGAGGGTGTCAGTGTCGTCATCCACGGGCGGCGTGAAAGCGAGGCCCAGCGAGTCGTGGAAGCAATCCTTTCGGCAGGAGGAAAGGCTGCGATCGCTCTTGGAGATCTCGCCAGCGATGAAGAGGCCGCGAAGGTCGTGCGGGCTTCGAACGAGGCCTTCGGAGGGATCGACATTCTCGTCAATAACGCGGGATCCTTCCCAATGAAAAATTGGTTGGACTCCACCGCAGCCGAGTGGAACGAGCTTTACAATGCGAACGTCTCCTCCGTGGTTCGGCTCGTCACAGCTCTGGTGCCAGCCATGAAAGAGCGTGGCTGGGGCCGGGTCATCATGCTCGGAAGTTTTTTGGGGCCTGTCCCGGAGCCATACATTGCAAACTACTCGGCTACAAAAATGGCCAACATCGACCAGGCTGTCTCTCTGGCGAAAGCACTTGCTGGAACCGGTGTGACGAGCAACACGGTGAGTCCGGGACCGATTCGCACTCCGGGCATGGAGGCGGGAGCCAGAGCCATGTTTGAAGCACAAGGCCAGACTTACGATTTCGACACCTTCGAGGCATTTTTCGTTAAGGAAAATCCGCTGCCAGCCGGGCGGATCGGATCACCTTCCGACGTTGCCAACGCGGTCGCCTTCCTCGTCAGCGAAGGGGCGGGTTACATCACTGGGGCGAACCTGCGAGTTGATGGTGGCAAGGTGCCAACGGTCAACTAGTCATGGACTGGCGTCGCTCCGAAGTTTTGGGGTCAGTTTTGAGGGTCAGTCCGGAGTGGCACAAACTTAAGCCCCGAATGGGGCTATATCCAACAGCCCAGAGCAAGCTTCAGCGCCGCCCTGGGTCTTTGGTAGGGAGTGGTATCTGCCCTGTAGGGGCAGCATCCCAAAATGCTATTAAGTTAGCGCCATTCGGGTCAGTCCGAGCATTTGATCATTTTTGCTTTGAGTTTTCGAGTCTCCCTCTCTTCAACCGCTCGGAATTGCGCCATGGCACGTGTGACATTGCTGCGGTAGCCCATCTCCAAGCGCTCAAGAATCCATTCATGTCCTACAATCGTGTGACTTTTCACCAGCCAAGCAAGGGCCGTCTTGTATTGGAATCGCCTTGTAACGCCCCGCAAACAGGTGCTCGGACTGCCCCCTTCGGTCAGCCGACCTCGTGGGAAACCGCCCGGCCAAGATAAGGCAGCTCAAAACATCTCCCACAAAACCGCAGGATTTCCTCTTGGTCTAAGTTGCGGTCTTTTGGGCGAGGAAGGAATTATTGGGACGAACGAGATTGCGAACGAGACCAAGTTTTTCCAATGCAAGCAATGAGAGAAAAGTGATGTCAACTTCCCACCAGCGATGACCGTGACGGGCGGATCGGGGATCGGCATGGTGATTGTTATGCCATCCTTCTCCGTTGGTAAGAATGGCAAAGAGCCAGTTGTTCCGACTGTCCTCACGCGTTTCGTAATTCCGATATCCCCACATATGGGAGAAGGAATTAATACCCCAGGTGACATGCCAGGTATAGACCGTCCGCATGAGCACACCCCACATGCCAAACCGGGCGGCCATTTGCAGTGCGCCGGCGCTTGTTCCCGTCAAGACCAGGCCCACCACTGCCCCGATGGCAACGATGAGAATCACATGAAGAAAATAAACGAGAATGTAATTCACGCCGCGTTGCAGCCAGAAGCAGTAGGGATCTTTCAAGACATCCCGGACATATCTGGC
>JBGTAR010000321.1:0-3703 GCA_041749815.1 Terrimicrobiaceae bacterium | reverse complement strand
TGCTCCAGGTGATTGAAACTGACTTTTTTCCCAGAGATCACGATCCTTTCTTTCTCAAAAAAATCGCTTTCCCCATCAAGCGGGCCCTGGGTTGGATATTTTTTAAGGATCTGCTCAAGGATTCCGGCATTGTAGGCGTTGGCGAACCAAGCCAGTGCCGCGTCACGGTCTTTCGGCGGCAGAGTCGTCGCGTAGAAGTCAGTGACCTTGGCGAGGGTCTGAAGATCCTCCGGATTGGCATGCCAGGCTGCATAGCGAACGCCGGCCAGAGTAACGTATTTATTGAGGAGTTCTTCATAAATAGCAGGTGCGGAGTCGCTTGTGGCTTGGAGTTCTGAGCCATGGGCGTGCTGGCTGGCAGAAAATATTGTGATAACGAGGAGAGAAAGAACGGAAAATTGTCGCATACAGGTTTGAGTCGTGGGTTGGGGGCTTTATTCCTTTTAGCCAGCACCGCGCGTATTGGCGAACCTTGTTTCCCTCTGGGTTGCTGGTCCCTTTTCCGTGATCTCCATGGTTTCCCTGGGCCAGCCCCCGATGCGGGGTTTTGCTTTGGCTGGTTTGTGTCTTCTCGAGGCGGTTTGTTTTATCTTTCGCCGAATCTAAATAACTTGTGGAATATCCCATCTGCTGAGTCCTCATAATCCCTTTGGAAATATCTTCAACAAAGCCTCAACCCAATGATGCCATGGCTCTGCTGGCACCCTGTTTGTTATTCGTAGGGGCGTTGGTGATGTTGCCTCAGGGCGCGCTGAACAGCCCTCACTCTGTTCTTTGGTTTTTGGTTGGTGCCGGAGTGATGGTGACGGGGTTTTTTGTTGCCCTGCGATTTCCAAGCCAGAAGGCCTGGATTTTCTGGGGAACGGCGATGGGAACCCGGGTGCTTTTGTTATGGCAGGTCAGCGGAGCGGATATTTATCGCTATGTTTGGGAGGGGAGGGTGCTGCTGGCCGGCTGGAACCCTTACCTCCATGCCCCGGATTCGCCCCTTCTTGAACCACTGCGCGATGGGGTTTGGGCTGATGTGCAACACAAAACCTTCACGGCCATTTATCCGCCACTCGCCGAGTGGGTCTTCGCACTCATGGCGGCGGTCTGGGCCGCACCGCTCTTTTTCAAAATTCTCTTCCTGCTTGCCGATGGGGCCGTGGTTGCGCTCTTGGCCAGACGCTTCACCCGACAGCGTGCGCTGCTTTATGCATGGAATCCCTTGGTGATCTATTCGTTTGCCGGGGGTGGGCACTATGACGCGTTTTTTGTGCTCCTGCTGGTCCTGGCATGGTTTGCATGGATGGATCGACGGTCCCTCCCGGCAATCGCCTGTTTGGGTGCCGCGGTTGCCATCAAATGGCTGGCATTGCCCTTGCTGGCGTGGGCGGGTTGGCAGTTGGTGCGTCGAGCATGGAAAGATAAACGCTTTGGGATCGTGTTTCTTGGTGCTGCGGTTGGTTCCACGCCACTCGTCGTCAGCTATGTGGGCCTCTCCCTCTGGACCGGTCAATGGACCCTGCAACTTCACCCTCCACTGTTTTCGCAATACGCAAGAAGCGCAGAATTCCTTCCCGGGATTGTTGGAGCGTTCTGGGAACAAAGCCGATATCAGAATCAATGGTTTGCAATCCCGCTTGCGGTGGTCTGGGTGGTGATCATTCTCCGGACGGTCCGCTTCGAACGGGCCGCGGAATGGATCTTTTTCTCCACGTTTGTGTTCTCTCCCATGATGCATGCCTGGTATTTCACATGGATCATTCCCTTTGCCGTGCTCACCCGAAACAAGGGCACCCTGGCCGTAAGCGCTTCCTGCTTTGTTTATTTTTTGCTCCATCTCCGCATCGATTTGCCATTGGGGAATTGGGTGCTCACTCCCCCGGAAACCATGCTTCTTTGGTTGCCGTTTGTGGCCGGATTTCTGTTTTCTGCCTGGCAGGTTCACAAGGATGATGGACGGGAGGCGCTACCATGAAAGTCCATGTTGTTCTTATGCTCAAAGCTCCTCGTGCCGGCATGGTCAAGACCAGGCTGGCCGCATCGGTGGGCACGGAGCGAGCGGTTTCGATCTATCGGCAACTTGTCGAACATCAGATTCGTCAGCTCCCGACCGATTGGCACTGTTCGATTCACTTTGCTCCACAAGATGCCGGACAGGAAATGCAGGAGTGGCTGGGAGGTCTTGTTGCAAAAGGAACCTCATTTGTTCCGCAATGCGAGGGCGATCTGGGGGTTCGAATGCGGCACGCGGTCAGGACCGAGCTGAAGTGCGGTGCCGGGGCCGTGGCCCTCGTGGGCGGGGACTGCCCGGGACTCATCACCTCAATCCTTGATGAAGTTGAGGCTGCCTCGGCGGAGACCGACTTGGTGATTGTACCCGCCACGGATGGTGGCTATGTCCTCCTTCTCGTCAAATCGGATCACCCGGAACTTTTTCACGATATTTCCTGGAGTACTGCCAAAGTGCTGCCCCAAACGCTGGCAGCCGCAGCCCTTGCAGGAAGCACCGTTCGCTTGCTCGGAGAATTGGCGGATGTGGATGATGCCGGCGACCTCTCATCCCAGACAAAAATCTTCAATGGTTCCTCTTGGGTCAGGCTGGACTCGCTCTGAGTTCCTGATAATAAATTTGGGTTGAGCGTGTTTATGAACGGAACCGAAGAACCCATTATTGAAGTCGAGCATTTGATGCGCACTTTCGGTTCGGTGAAGGCCGTTGATGGGGTCACCTTCTCGGTGGGGCGGGGGAAGGTTGTGGGTTTTATTGGTGCCAACGGGGCCGGCAAAACAACCACGATGCGGATGCTGGTGACCCTGGACACTCCCACTTCGGGCACAATCCGCATCGGCGGTGTCGATGTGAATGATCATCCCGGCGAGGTTCGACGCAAGGTCGGGTGGATGCCCGATGCATATGGCACCTACGAAAACATGACCGTTTTCGAATACCTGGATTTTTATGGCCGGGCGTTCGGTTATGAAAAATCTGAGCGAAGCCGCAGGATTCGGGATGTGATGGAATTCACCGATCTGGCCTCGATCTCGGATCGCGCGATGGACAAACTCTCCAAAGGCATGGGCCAGCGCTTGTGCCTCGGAAGGACGCTCATCCATGACCCCGAAATTCTGGTCCTGGATGAGCCCGCTGCCGGCCTGGACCCCAAGGCCCGGATCGAATTCAAAAATTTGGTGCGGCTTCTGGCGGATCAGGGAAAAACCATTTTTATCAGTTCCCACATTTTGTCTGAGCTGGGCGAAATGTGCGATCACCTGCTTTTTATCGATGCAGGAAAATTGGTTCACTCGGGCAGCATGGAAAGCCTTGTGGATCATCATGGGGTTCAGACCCTGCTCGAGATCCGGGTGGCTGGTTCTCCCGAGCGTTTGGTGGATTGGATTGGCTCCAATGGGCTTTTGGAAATCGCCGACAGGCTCAAGGATGGCGTTCGTGTTCGCCTGCCCGAGCCCGATCCTGCGTACCGGGCTGACCTGCTGAGGAAGCTTGTTCTTGAAGGAATGGAGGTCTCTGCCTTCTTCAAGATTGAACGCCGGTTGGAAGATGCTTTTGTGGATGTGCTCAGACTCAAACCCCCTCCGCTGCCATGACTGCCGACACTCAAGGCCGGGATTTTGCAGACTGGTTGAGCCCGATGCTCGTGAAAGAGCTGCGTCAGGGCATGCGATCACGGGTTTTTGTCGCCGCGTTTTATCTGAC
>JBGTAR010000320.1:0-2964 GCA_041749815.1 Terrimicrobiaceae bacterium | reverse complement strand
CCCTTCAACACCGGCATGTGGGATGAAGCCCGCGAAGTCGCCAGGCGTCAGTTGAAGGTCTTCAAAGACTGCGAGGTGATTGTTTCGGTGTCGGGGTCCTGCGGGGCCATGATGAAGGTTTTTTATCCCGAGCTTTTTCAGGGGGACCCTGACGAAGCCGCAGCAAAAGCGATCGCCTCAAAAACCCATGAGTTCTCGGATTTTTTGGTCAATGTTCTTGGCGTGACTGATGTCGGCGCGAGGTTTCCCGGCAAAGCAACCTTTCATGATGGATGTCATGGCCTCCGCGAACTTGGTCTCAAACAACCACCCCGCAAACTCCTGGCTGCCGTCCGTGATCTTGAACTTGTGGAAATGGGCGAGGCGGAAACCTGCTGCGGATTTGGAGGCATGTTCTCGGTCAAATTCCCACGCATCTCCGCTGCCATGGGAGAAGTCAAATGTGACTCGATCATTGAAACCGGAGCTGACTTTGTGATCTCGAATGATTCCAGCTGCCTCATGCAAATTGACGGCCTCTTGAATCGAACTGACCGCCCCCGCAAATGCCTCCATCTCGCCGAGGTGCTCGCCCAACAATGAAAACTCCCACCGTAGCGAAAAACGGAAGGTATATCGATCCTCTGAAAAGGCCTGCGATGAAACGCTTTCCGAAACGAAAGTTGTTCCAAGGTCCGCTACACTAAAAACATGCCCTCACCCGTTAAAGAATTCAAAACCAGCGCCAGACGGCTCACCGCCGATCTGCGTCATCGCGGGCTGATTCAGAAGGCGCTTTCCGGGTATTACGTCAAGCGGGATGAGAACAAGGCGCGGTTTCAGAGTTGGCAGGGAGCCCGCGATCTGGCCGCCGAAATCAAATACGAAGCGGTTAACCATCTCGACAAATATCTTGTGGAGTTTGTTGATAAAATCGAAGCCCGGGGGACGGTTGTGCATTGGTGCCCGGATGGCAACTCGGCCCGTGAGGCCATCCTGAAAATCGCCTCGGAAAATGGTGTTCGTTCGATCATCAAATCGAAGAGCATGACCACCGAAGAGATCCATCTCAACGATGCGCTCGAGAAAAAAGGTTTCGGGGTTTTTGAGTCGGATCTGGGGGAATACATTGTCCAACTGCGTCACGAGCCCCCTTACCATCTGGTCTTTCCCGCAATGCACCTCACTCGCGGCGAAATCAGCGACCTTTTCACGAAGGAGCTTGGCAGCGCCCCCACGGACAGCCCCGAGGAACTGACGATGATCGCCCGGCGCGTGATGCGCGAAAAATTCTGTGAAGCAGATATGGGCATCAGCGGCGCAAATTTTGCTGTGGCCGAGACGGGCATGATTTCCATCACAGAAAATGAGGGCAATGCCCGGCTGACGACGTCCCTGCCCCGTATTCATGTGGCCGTGCTGGGCATCGAGAAGGTTCTCCCCCGGATGCAGGACCTTGCGCTGTTTCTTCCCATGTTGGCGACGTCAGGGGCCGGTCAGGCGCTCACGTGTTACAACACCATGTTTGGCGGGCCGCGCCAACCCGGCGAAACCGATGGCCCCGAGCAGTTTCACATCATTCTCCTCGACAACCGACGCACCGAACTCCTTGCCGATGCCGAACAACGCGATGCCCTCCATTGCATCCGCTGCGGGGCCTGCCTCAATGTGTGCCCGATTTTCAAAAATGTGGGGGGTCATAGCTACGGTACAACCTACCAGGGCCCGATCGGCTCGGTGATCACCCCCCATCTGCGGGGGCTCCAGGATTGGAAGCATCTTTCTGGGGCCAGCTCTCTTTGTGGGGCCTGCACGGAGACCTGCCCGGTCAAAATTAATCTCCACCACCACCTGCTCCACAACCGTAGAAATGCCGCCACCCAAAAAACACTTTGGTGGGAGCGCATCGCTTTCCGGGGGTTTGTGATCCTCATGAACACCCCATGGCTTTACCTTATCTCCCTCAAACTCGGACGCATCGGGCAGATTTTCCACCCCCTCGTTGACAAATCCCCCCTCGACCCGCTCCAGGCGTGGACCCAAAGCCGCACGTTCCCGAAACTCGCGCCAAAAAGTTTTCATGAACTCTGGAAGGAACGGAAAAAACTGTCATGAGTGGCCGCGAAACCATCCTGGCCAGAATTCGTGAGGGGCTCCGTCAACCCGCCCCACACCCCCACGCTTCCAACCATCAAGTCGAAACAGCCAATGAACCCCACGAGGCCCGCGATTGGCTGCCACCGGTGGGAGATTCCCTGACAGAACAAATCGAGCTGTTCCGCAAAAATTCCGAAGCCCTCAAAACCTCATTTCAGGTTTTTGACAATCAGGCGCCCGCCGCCGCAGCCCTCGCCTCGCTGGCCGCAGGTTGGAAAAATGTCGCCGTCCACCGCAGCCTCCTCATCGAACCTCTGCTTCCCGCCCTGGAAATCTCCGGAATCCGCTTGCTCCACGCTGACGAGGGATACGAAAAATCCGACCTTGCCGCCTGCGATGCCGGCATCACCACCTGCGAATGCCTTGTTGCCCAGACAGGTAGCGTGTTGGTTACCTCAGCCACTTCCGGCGGCCGCGCTCTCTCCGTCCTCCCCCCACATCACATCGTGATTGCACGCCGCCAACAAATGCTCCCCGACCTGCAAGCCGCCTTCGCTCAGATCGAAACCAAATTCGGCAAAAATCCCCCCAGCATGCTCTCCTTCATCACCGGCCCCAGCCGCACCGGCGACATCGAACGCATCCTCGTCCTCGGCGCCCACGGCCCCAAAGAATTGACGATCTTTCTCGTGGACTAATACAAAGACGAACCCCCACAAGTTCCGAAAAGTAGAGGAAAAGGGAACATTTTTCTTCCGCCACCCAGCCCTCTGGACCATATATAAATACGTAGGGCAAAGCCGGACATTTTGATTTTCCTTGAATAGGGGTCTCCTTGGTGGTTTACAAAACTCAATGAAACGCCATGGACGAAGTCTGCCCTTCCGG
>JBGTAR010000319.1:0-3968 GCA_041749815.1 Terrimicrobiaceae bacterium | reverse complement strand
CGCGATGTCGAATTTCATGCGAAACCTCACCATTGACATCGGGGCGGGAAATCCCGGTGCGGTTGGTGTGGAGTTCATGGGGAATAACTGCGCCGGCATGCGCAACGTCACCATTTGTAGCAGTGATCCGAATCAGCGCGGCCAGGCGGGCCTTTCCCTTTCGCGCGAAGGGGTCTCGGGCTGTGTGTTCCATTCCCTGACTATTAAAGGTTTTGAACATGCGGTGCTGTTAAGCGCCCAGCGCGCCTATGTCGTTTTTGAACATCTGAAGGTTCTTCACCAAACGAAACAGGCAATCGATATTTGCGGCGGTATCGTTTGTGTGCGTGGGTTGGTTTCCACCAACGCCATGCCTGCGCTAAGGGTTCGGGGCTCGGATGCCCAGGTTGTGTTGTTGGAAGGGGCATTGTCAGGGGGTATGAAGGATGCCCCGGGGGTAGAGTTACAGGCAGGCCACCTGTTTTTGCGGGATGTCCGGACACAAGGTTATCGTTGCGTCCTTGGACGAACCTATACCGCAGGCTGGGGCACGGATCCGCTTATTCACGAATCCAATGTGGACGAATACGTGTCCAGTCCCGTGTGCACCCTCAGCCAGCACGCAGATCGCCGCTCTCTGAATCTTCCGATCAAAGACGCTCCCGTGCCGGACTGGGATCTCGATTTTGAAAATTGGATACATCCCGGGGAGTTTGGTGCCGTTGGCGATGGAATCACCGATGATACCGCCGCCATCCAATGCGCGATGGATTCAGGAAAACCGGTGATCTATTTCCATCCAGGCAGATATCTGATTGATGCCCCTATTCGCATCCCAGCTTACGTACGGCACGTCAACTTCATGTTCGTGGATTTGGTGGCAGGCAAAGGGCTCCATGATATGAATGATCAGGGCATGTTTAAGGTGACTGGCGAATCGCCAGAACCGCTGCTCATGGAGGATCTCTTCTCGTTTGAGAGAAATTTCGGCTACCATTATCTGTTCGAACACGCCGCCAAGCGCACCCTCATCGTGCGGAATGTGCACGCCCAATCCTGTGCGGCCTACATCAATTCCGTGCCGGGCGGGACAGTCTTCTTGGAGAATGTCATCACTACCACAGGTATCTTTGATGAGACCTATCAACATCCCTGCTTTGTGTTTCGCGGACAAACGGCATGGTGCAGACAGTTGGATCCCGAATATTCGCCGGACAAAATCGTGAATGATGGTTCGTTCCTATTTGTCCTGGGATTCAAGACCGAGGGAGCCGGAATTGCATTCACCGCAACAAACCACGCCCAGATGGAAGTGCTGGGCGGCATTCTTTTATTTGGCGCGAATGACGACACTCCAATTGTGCTCAATGACAGGTCGGATGTGGCATTCATCGCTTCCACCGCCGGAACAACCGGGAGGCATGTGTTCAAGGTCGCGGTGAGAGAAATCGCCACAGGCGAATCGCGCGAAGTACGTCACGATCAATTTCCGACGCGCATGCGGGATCAATACACCATCCCGCTGTATGTTGGTCGATTGCGTACATGATTTTGGCGGACCTCTGCAAGCTGAAAGGGTGCGCTACCTATTGGCGGAAATCTCGTAAAGCAAACGAGCCTCCCTGCTTACTTTAACGCTGACATCAAAACTCAATCGGCCGTCCTTCACTGACCCCCATGCTGCAAATTTTAAACAGGCGGGTCACACGCTCCACCAACCGACCAACCGACTGCGTCAAGATCGGTGATCCATGCCTCAACAAGGTCCGGTTCCCCGGCACCAACAATACCGGCGGCAGCAAGTGCCTCATAACATGTTCTCAAATTAGCGGTGAGTGACATCGGGCCAGTCTCAAGAGTGATGCCTTGAAGAATTTCGACGACCTGACGCGTTTGCAAATAGACGGGCACCTCCTGCTGGAAATCCTTCATCAGGTCATGGGGATTGCGATCCTGGTGCACATCAGCCTCATGAAAAGAGAGCCTCCAATCACAGGTCGAGAGGAGGCGCTGAGCGATCAGTCCTCTCCAGATATCCGTGGCCCGAAAGCTGCAATAGGCTGGCAGATAAAGCAACGGAAAGACCTCACGAAAAAATGCGGTGTTTTGGCTGTTGAACGGACACCAGGCGTCGCGTCCCAAAACAAGGGATTCTCCCCCATGAAAAAATGACTCCTCCCCATGCAACATGCGGTAAACCGCATCCACATCTGGCGCCCCATTTGCCAGGCCCTGCTGAATCGGGCAGACAGCCTCCGTCGAAGATGTCGGTAACAAACGGTCCCGCATCGATAACCTCGCCAGGTCGAGCGGAAAGCCGCGAGGGTAAACCATGGACTCGCTAAAAAACGCATACACGTTCACCCACCCCTGAGCATTCACCAAACGCGCCTGCACCTGCCGCGAACGCGAGCGCCAGAACGCCTCAAGAGGAAGGTTGTCATCATCAGTTTCCAAGATCAGCTCGGAACCAGCACTCATAGCGTGAAGGTAGGCCAGATTTTTGCGCACATAGGAATTTTGCGGACACATCCCCCCTGTGCGGAATGGTGAATTTTGTTGGGATTCCAACGAAAGAAACGTGCATCCTTCCAAGGCAAATTCGGGTGGTGTTTTTCGATCACCAGCCACATAAAAATCCCAGCCTTTGGAACGACATCCCTCGGCGATGGCGAGCATGACGGGATTTGGCGCGGAGATACTGGTGACAACAACGGAGGTTTTCATGTGCACAGGGTTAGAGGGATGGGGCCTTGCGGGTTAGTCGGAGTTTTGTGTAGTGGCCCAGCGCATGAAAGCTGTTTTTGATGGCACCCCGGCTGACCCGGGGAGACGGAGCCCGGTAGTGAATGGGAATTTCCACCCACCGACGGTTTCTGAGAAGATAACGCACCTCGGTTTGATAGAAATGCGCTGTGGAAATCAATGGGAAATCCACCAATTGGGAAAGGACATCCCGGGTGAAGGCCTCATACCCGGATGTCATATCCGTGCCTTTTGAACCCAGCAGTACTTTTGCGGCGATCGTGCCAGCCTCGGACAGGAATTTGCGGGAGGGCGGTGAATCCACCATCGAGCCGCCGGGGAGAAACCTGCTGCCAAAGACACAATCATTCCCCTCCGCCAGCGCTGCAAGGAACTGTGGCACCGCTGCCGGGTCATGAGACATCCCGGCATCCATCTCAACAATCCACTCAAATCCGATCTCCAACGCCAGCCGAAACCCCGCGAGATAGGCATCCACCACGTTGCGGGTTGAGGGCTCCCAGAGACAGGTGTAGCGGGGGTCGGCCTTGGCGCATTCCTCCGCAAGCTCCCGCGTGTTGTCTTTGGAGACACGGTCAACGACCAAAATGACATGACCCGATCCCAAGGCATCCATCGTACAATTCAAAGCTGCGATGAATGGGGCAAAGTCAGCGCCTTCATTTGCCATGGGCGTCACAACGGTCCATCTGGGAAAATCTTTCATCGGCCTGAAGGTTTTTGGAGTTCCAAGGAAATCACACTGGGCAAGTCCGTGCTCCGTGCGCTCACCATAACCTGTCCACGATCGGTTTTTGTGAAAGCGACTCGCATGTTTTGTGAGTGCAGTTCCCGTGTTCCGGAAGGCAGAGAATCCTCCGTCGTGTAAAGGGCGAGAATTGCAAGGAGCAAGTCAATTTCCGGAGGCGCGCTTGATCGCTGGCCGCTCCATGACCGCTTGGCAGCCAGACCTTTGACCGTGGCGTGACCGTCGGGTGAGAGTCGGACGGAGAGCACGGGAGCGGGAGAGCCTTTGTAAAGATCCAAAGCCGCCGCCCCTCCAGCCGACCGGGCGATCACGGCATCAAAGGTCGTGACCACTGTGTCGATCTGCCATCGCACGAGTGCCTGACGCGAAGCGGAGGGCACAAAGTCCGGGACTTCCACGAACTGGGCACATCCGGGAAGAAGGAGACAAACAAGACCTCCAAGATAAATCAAATGCTTGGCGGACATATCAATCA
>JBGTAR010000318.1:0-26851 GCA_041749815.1 Terrimicrobiaceae bacterium | reverse complement strand
AATCCATCAGGTTTTTGAACGCGACATTGATCGTGTTTTTCGAGCGAACGAGACCGGTCTCGAGCATGCAGAAACCGACCTGCATCGACATGACCAGGGCCGCCGCCGCTGCCACCCAAACGGAATCCACAATCGACATACCAGGCTCCAATCTGGGCTTTAGGAGCTGCCGAGGTCAATGGGTTTCCTGTCCCTGCGTCGTTTCGGCTGATTTTCCAAAAGTTGGAAATTCAAGGAAGACGCAGCAAGCCCACTGCGGTTATGGGATTTCGAGCAGGCATGACACCCTCTAATCCTCAATCACTACTGGCCGGAAAAATTGTTTTTCTCCCAGGATTGGCCCGGTGAACGTTCTTAGTCCGGCGGGGCCGGGGAGGCCATTGTTCCCCGGGACATTCCAGCGGGTCCATGTTTCGAGATCCACGGATGTCTCGATCCAGACGACGCGGTCAGCGGGAACAGGAATACCGATGGTGAGTGTTTCGGCTTCCGTGGAGATCCGGGCATTGGGGAAGCTGGCTCCCGAGTTGGGTTCGGTGCCGATCAGGAACTCTGTGGTGTTTGTTGAGCCATCCCCATCAGGATCCTCCATGGCTGCCCCTTGTGGAGAATTTGACGATTGGAATTTTTCAAGGCGCCATGCGGCATAATCCTTGCGGGCGGGGAGGGAAGTGGCAATCCAGGATTGGATCTGCGCGATGGCTTCCTCATCCAGCACATTGGAGGCGATGGGGGGCATGCGGCTGAAGCCATTGCTGGCGGCCACGCGATGGAGGAGCACGGAGAGGGAAGGCTGACCCGGCACAACGAGGCGGTTGCCGGGATTGTTTCCCGCGTTGTTGGCCAGTCCATTGATGAGACCGGTGAGGGCCAAAGGCGTCACTTCGCGGGCATCCCAGTTGGATGGGGCGCTGCCGCCCGGGGAATGACAATACGCGCAATTCACTTCCAAATAGGAACGCACATGCGAGGCAATCGTCTGGTTGGGTTCGGCCGGGCGAATATGACGTGGCAGCGTATCGCCCGGCTCCACGGGAGTTGAAAGATACCCGCCCTGAGCGAGGACGTTGATTTGGTTGCCGTGAAAACCATGAATCTCACCCTCCTGGTTGAGTTGACGGGTTTTGAACGAGAGCATGTGACCGGCCTGTGGGTTGTGGCAGGAGATGCAGGAAGCCCTGCTTGGGATCGACCATCGCTGCGGAGCGGTCACGCCCTCATCTTTAACATCGATATCGAAGTCAACACCCTCATCCGGGACAAGGACGGCCTCGGTGCCCGCCTCGTTCCAGCGATAACTCACGCCGTAGGCCCCTGCCGAATTCCTGACCAGCAAGCGGGTTTCCAATCGTTTTTTTGTGGCGGGGTCGCCGCGAACCGTTTCGAGATCGAAATGTTTGATCCAGATGGCTCCGGCGGGTGCTCCCCAGGTGCCCTCTTGGGTCCACGTGAGTTGTGAACCAGGATCAGGCAACACAAACCACCGGCGCTTCAGGGCATGGTCACTCCAAAATGGGAGATTCACCGAATACGGCAAAACGCCGGGTGATGGCGACAGATCGGAGAGGTCTGCAAACAGTCCGGTCTCTGACAGGTTTTGGGGAAAATCTCCGGCGACGTCAGTGGCCACCAACCGGTGAATGACCCCGGAGCTCAAGTTGGCAAGCAAGACATCGTTGTTAGATGGGTCACGTCCAAAAGCAGAAATGCCTCCCTGACCGGTCACGCGCTCAACAGTCACGCTGGCTCCATTCCGACGCAGGGACCAAACATTGGCGCTCACATAATCCGCAAAAAAATAGGCGTCATTGAGAATGGAAAAACGGTTGTTGCGTGCGACCACCCCGCCTGTGATTGAGCGGCCCTGGAAAGTGCCGCTCCCATGGGCATATTCATAGAGCGGGTCGATGGCGCCCACGGCCGTGCCAGATTTGGGGCCTGCGACGGTGCCTTCGCGAACGGCCCAGCCAAAGTTTCCTCCCGCCGTGGCAATGTTCACTTCCTCCCTGACTCCCCCTCCGACATCCCCAACCCACAATTCTCCTGTTGTGGGATCAAAAGAAAATCGCCACGGGTTTCGGAAACCCACCGCCCAGAACTCAGTGCGGATCGTTGCGGGATTTGTGATGGGGATGTTGTTGAACGATGTCGCCCCAACAAAGGGATTGTTCGCAGGAACTTTGTAGCGGGCGGGTCCTCCTGACGGCACAATGGCGGGATGGGGGTTCGGCTCAAGGTTGTCCGGCAACCGATCCACATCAATGCGCAGGATCGAACAAAAAAAGTCTTTGGTGATGGTTTGAGAATTGTTGAAGGCATCGTTCTGATTCCCCTCATCTCCGGTTGAAATATAAAGATATCCATCCGGCCCGAACACCATGTCGCCCCCATTGTGATTGTCGGCCTCATCCCGCTGCTCCAACAGAATTTCCTGCGAAGATGTGTCAGCAACATTGGGGTTTGATGCATCTGCTGTGAATCGGGCAACCCGCTGATAAACCAATCCGGATTTTACGACGGAGTAAAAAATATAAAACTGACGGTTCACCGCATAGTTCGGGTGAAAAGCCAGTGACAGCAGCCCGGCTTCGATGTTTGTCCTCAGCGTTTCTCCCGAAGCCGCCAGGACAGTGTTCAAGTTCAAAAACGTCGTCGCTGTTGGCGTGGCGGCTGTCACGTCAGGGATCAGCCGGATCAGCCCGCCCTTTTGACAAATAAAAAGTCTCTGGGTTTCTCCCGGCGGAGTGGTCAGGTGCAAGGGACTTGTGAAGCTCACGCCGGGAAAAGCATTCACCAGGGCAAAAGTGGTTGACGGTGGAGCGGCTGGCACGTTGAGGGCGGGAGGTGTGATCCGAAGCTGGGACGCCAGGGAGACGGTGACATTTGCTGGAGTTGACGTGTCTTTATTGCCGCTGACCGTGTAGGAGAAACTGTCAGTCGCTGGAGCTCCGGTCGTATGATGGTAAAGAATCCGCCCTTCAGCATCCGGAGTGGCGGTTCCAAATTGGGGCGGGCTTGTCACGGTGACAGTTCCCGGATTGAAGGGGCCCGTGTCGTTACTCAGCACCGATATCAAGACTTTCTGATTGCGATGAATCGTGGCGGCGTCATTCGTCGCAACAGGAGGGGCACCAAAGGCTGCTCCCAAAGACATCATGAGACCGGTTGCTGCAGGGAGTGTTTTGACTCTCGAACGCCAGTGGCTCACCACCCTGCGTCCCTTCCTCAAACTGAAGTGGGAGGAAAGATCCATAAAATCGGAATGACAAAAACGTAACCTATTTCAATTATGTCGCAAATAACTTTGTTCCGAGTGTGGGCGCTCAATGGAATTAAATGTGCGTGAGGCAACGAACCTACGTCAGCGCGAAGCGCCCCATTGAACGGTAGGGATGGGCGTTCCTCCTTCGCCAAGGCTATGGAGGACACGTCCCTTGCCCACCGTCGCATGAAGCAGGAGAAGTC
This sequence comes from Terrimicrobiaceae bacterium, assembly GCA_041749815.1. Taxonomy (GTDB): domain Bacteria; phylum Verrucomicrobiota; class Verrucomicrobiia; order Chthoniobacterales; family Terrimicrobiaceae; genus JAJTZA01. The sequence goes on along the minus strand of JBGTAR010000318.1, from coordinate 23,386 downwards.
GGCGGTCAAGGGACTGACACGCCCTACTGATGATAAACGAGGTGCAGCCAGCGCGAAGCGCCCACATGTATTTCTTCGCCGTTTCCATTGCATCGGTGGTGGGGTCCCATATAGAAATTAAGGTTCACACTCCCGACTGACCTCATGCCCAAAGACACTTCCATCAAAAAAATTCTCCTCATCGGCTCCGGCCCCATCGTGATTGGCCAGGGGTGCGAATTCGATTACTCCGGGGTCCAGGCCTGCAAGGCCTTGGCGGAGGAGGGATATGAGGTGGTGCTTGTGAACTCGAATCCGGCCACGATCATGACCGATCCCGAGTTTGCGGATGCGACCTACATTGAGCCGGTCACGCCCGAGGTCATCGAAAAGATTTTAGAAAAAGAGAAACCGGATGCCGTGTTGCCGACATTGGGTGGCCAGACCGCGCTCAATGCCGCGATGGCCCTTGTGGAAAACGGAGCCCTGGAACGTCATAACACCCGCCTCATCGGTGCCAATGCGGACGCCATCCAGCGGGGCGAGGATCGTCAGTTGTTCAAGGAAATCATGATCGAGATCGGCCTGGATTGTGCGGTCTCCGAGGTGGTCCACACCTTGGAAGAAGCGCGCGCGGCCATCGCAAAGATCGGAAAATTCCCATTGATCATCCGTCCGGCCTTCACCCTTGGTGGGGCGGGTGGTGGAATCGCCTATAATCGCGAAGAGTTGGAAGAGATTGTTCGCCGGGGGTTGGACATGTCTCCCGTTTCGGAAGTTCTGATTGAGGAGTCCCTCTTGGGTTGGAAGGAATTTGAGATGGAGGTCATGCGGGACCGCGCCGACAATTGTGTGGTGGTCTGTTCCATTGAGAACTTGGACCCCATGGGAGTGCACACAGGGGACTCGATCACCGTGGCCCCAGCCCAGACGCTCACGGACAAAGAATTTCAAGCCATGCGGGATGCCAGCTTTGCCGTGATCCGTGCCATTGGCGTGGAGACCGGCGGAAGCAACATTCAATTTGCCGTCGATCCAAAAACCGGGCGCATGGTGGTCATCGAAATGAACCCACGCGTCTCGCGCTCCAGCGCCCTGGCAAGCAAGGCAACCGGATTTCCCATTGCAAAAATCGCAGCCAAATTGGCCGTGGGTTACACGCTCGACGAACTGCGGAATGACATCACCCGCGAGACCCCCGCCTGTTTCGAGCCGACGATTGATTATTGTGTGGTCAAAATCCCACGCTTCACCTTCGAAAAATTCCCACAAGCCGACCCCACCCTCACGACCCAAATGAAAAGTGTCGGCGAGGCGATGGCCATCGGCCGAACCTTCAAGCAGGCCCTGCAAAAGGCCCTTCGGTCCCTTGAAACCGGACGGGCGGGACTTGGAGCGGATGGCAAAGACACCACCCCCGACCTTGCCGAAATCGAACGCAAACTCCGCATCCCAGGCTGTGAACGCATTTTTTATGTGCGTCATGCCTTCCTCGCAGGCCTCTCCATTGACGAGATCCATAACCTCTCCTTCATCGACCCCTGGTTCCTGGCCCATATCCAACAGATCGTAGATGCGGAAAAATCGATCCTGGCGGGGACAACCAACCTGCAGGATGCGGAAGAACTCCGTGGGGTCAAACGCCTCGGGTTTTCTGACCGTCAGTTGGCCTACCTCACCAAAAAACCTGAGCCTGAAATCCGCGCCGCCCGCAAAGCCCTTGGTGTTGTTCCGACCTACCGGCTCGTGGATACCTGCGCAGCGGAGTTCGAAGCCTTCACGCCTTACTACTTTTCAACCTACGGGTCGGAGGACGAAACCCGTCCCTCTGACAAAAAGAAAGTCCTGATCCTTGGCGGCGGTCCGAACCGGATCGGGCAGGGGATTGAGTTCGACTATTGTTGTGTCCATGCGGCCTTTGCGCTCAAGGAACTGGGATGGGAAACGATCATGGTCAACTCCAACCCGGAGACCGTTTCGACTGACTATGACACGAGTGACAAACTTTATTTCGAGCCTCTGACGCTTGAAGACGTGTTAAACATTTACGAGCGGGAAAAAGCTGATGCGATTGTTGTGCAATTTGGAGGTCAGACCCCGCTGAATCTCGCGGCAGGCCTTGCAGCCAATGGGTGCACGATCATTGGCACGCAACCGCACTCGATCGAAATGGCCGAGGACCGCAAACACTTTTCCGCCATGCTGCACAAGCTCGGGTTGCGTCAAACCCCAGGTGCCACAGCCACCAATGAAGAGGAGGCTCTCGAAGTCGCCACCTCGATCGGTTACCCGGTGCTGGTGCGTCCCTCGTTTGTCCTCGGAGGACGCGCGATGGAAATTGTCCACAGCCCCGAAGACCTCCGCCGTTATATCCGGACCGCTGTCGAAGCCAGCCCGGAACGCCCGATTCTTGTGGATCGTTTTCTTGAAGATGCGGCCGAAGTGGATGTGGATGCCATCTCCGATGGAGAGACCTGCGTCATTGGTGGCGTCATGGAACATATCGAACAAGCCGGCATTCATTCCGGTGACAGCGCCTGTGTGATCCCTGCTTTTTCATTGTCCGATGAGGTGCTTGAGACCATCAAATCAGCCACCAAATCCATGGCCAAAGAACTCGAAGTTCGCGGGCTCATGAATGTGCAATTTGCCGTGAAGGATGAACACGTTTACATCCTCGAAGTGAACCCCCGCGCGTCGCGCACCGTGCCTTTTGTTAGCAAGGCCATCGGAGTTCCTCTCGCAAAACTGGCGGCCAAAATCATGGCCGGGAAGACGCTCAAGGAACTTGGCTTCACCGAAGAAATCGTGCCCACGCATTATTCCGTCAAAGAAGCGGTCTTCCCCTTCATCAAATTTCCCGGCGTGGACATCATCCTCGGTCCCGAAATGCGATCAACCGGGGAGGTCATGGGCATTGATGCGGATTTGGGCATCGCCTACGCCAAGAGCCAGATGTCCGCGCAGCCACCACTGCCCACCTTTGGGAATTTGTTTGTGAGCGTGAAGGACTCTGACAAACCCTCCGTCGTCCCTATCGCCAAAGAATTCCACGAGCTCGGCTTCGAGATTTACGCCACACATGGGACAGCCCGTGTCCTCGAAGAAGGCGACGTTCCCGTCCATCAGCTTCTCAAGCTCCAGGAAGGCCGTCCCAACGTCCTTGACCTCATCAAAAATGGCGAAATCCATTTTATCATCAATACCCCCAGTGGCACCCAGCCCCGAAAGGATGAAACCATCATCCGCAGCGCCGCCGTCGCAGGACGCATCGCCACGATGACCACCCTCCGTGGAGCCCGAGCCAGCGCCGCCGCCATCCGCGCCATCAAAAAATCCGGATTCACCGTCCAGCCCCTGCAACACTACCACCCCAAAAAGTCTGGATTGGGCTAGCCTTCAGAGGGGATATAACAATGGTCATGCCGGCGGAGCCGGGGGTGGGTTGGATGGATTGAACCACTAATTAAAGAAACGTTGCCCCGTCCAATGGGACGGCTGGGGAGGAAGATGCGAGAACCGGCAGGCCGGTTCGGGTGAGTGGTTCGCCGCGACTCTTCAAGCAAGCTGGGGAGATCGAAGCGGACCACTCGCCCGAGATCACAAGTGATCTCCCGCATCTTCTCCCCTCTGACAACCACGCGAAAAGCCCCACAAGTCTCGCCGCAGGCTTTGCGAAGGTGGATTGGGCTTTTCAGAAGTGTCCCGCCGTAGCATTTAGCGAAGGTGGATCAGTGAAAATCAGTGGTTAAAAGATTCGATAAAAATTCCGCCTTGGCGGCTTGCGCTATTGATTCTTCGCCCGTCGTGTTACCACGGCTTCGCGAATTGGCCGTCTAAAAAGTCGGCTTGGCGACCATCAGGCTTGCGATTTCTGCACAAGTCATGCAGATTATTTCCCTCAAGCACCCGTAGCTCAATTGGATAGAGTGCCGGCCTCCGAAGCCGTAGGTTGTGGGTTCGACCCCCGCCGGGTGCAAAATGACCTGTCGCTTGAGCGTGACGGTTACCCGCATCGGTGGTAAACACATGATTTTTCATGCGAGCACCGGAACCCTCCATAAAGAACAAATTCCTCGAATCATGGATCCGGGACGCCGCATGCTTCATCCGTGGCGCGAAGGAACCCGACTGGGCTTTGCGGAAAATCCTCAAACAACTGGGAATCGGTTATGGGCTTTGAATCTGCCAAAAAAGAAACCCCGGGGCCTCTTAACCGCAAGCGGCCAAGGAAGGGATCCCGAGGTCAACGGAATCATTATGCCGTCACCGTGGCAGCACGTCAAACGTATTTCTTCCCGAAAAGAGGTGCCTGCGCTCATGAATCCGGCCTTTTTCCAGCATATTGAGGGCATCCTTCACACGGAACGCATCGACGCTTATCGGCAGGACGGGGCGGATCACACCGTTGCGTCTCCGCCTCCGCGTCTCCGCGCCTCCGCGTGAACCAATCACGTGCCCCTATCATGCATGGAGGGGAGAGGCTGTCTCACGCGGAGGCGCGGAGAACGCGGAGGAAGGCGCCGAGCCTGGTTCCCCGCATTGCTGCTAAGGAATTTATTCTTCATGCGAGCAACGGAACCCTCCATATAGGACCAGTTGCTCGATGAATTAAATGCTGTCCTCGCCGCCTAGACCGTGTGATAATGATTTTCGGAAACATTTTCACTTTTTTAATACGACGAGTGTGTTTATAAGCTAAAAACGTTGTCTGTCAGTTGATTGCGGAGATAAAAGATATTCATAAAGATATTCGGAATATATGGAAGTTTACCGGCAAATCAGTGCGATGGAACCCTTGCTCCCCCAGGGGCAAAGCGGCCGTCTGGCTGAATTGACCTGTGAAATCCTGAAGTCATCGGGTCACCTGGCCGGACAGGTCCATTCACCTGTGGTGCTGCAGCGGGTGGCGGATCTCGTCCGTGAAATGAACTGCTACTATTCCAACCTGATCGAGGGCCACAAAACCATTCCACGCGACATCGAGCGGGCGATGAAGCACGATTTCTCGCACGATCAAACTCAGCATGACAACCAGCAGCTCAGCCTCGCCCATATCGCCGTGGAGAAACTCATGGAGGAACGGCTCGCCGGTGAACCGGTGGATGTTTATTCCCCTGATTTTCTGTGCTGGCTCCACCGCGAATTTTATACCCGCCTCCCGGAGCCGCTCCACTGGGCAACCACCAAAAGCGGCAAGCGTTACCAGATCCAACCCGGCGTCCTGCGCGATTTCATGGTCGATGTCGGCAGGCATACCCCGCCGGATTTTTCCGCCCTGTCCAAATTCCTGAACCGGTTCGAATCTTTCTACGGAGACAAGGGCCTTTTGGAAACCAACCGTCTGGTGGCCATCGCTGCGGCGCACCACCGGCTCGCCTGGATTCACCCGTTTGGCGACGGCAACGGACGCGTCATCCGGCTCCAGTCCCACGCGCAGTTTATCCGCCACGGCATTGCGGACCACGGACTCTGGACGCTTTCTCGTGGGTTGGCCCGCCACCGCCAGCGCTACTACGCCAGCCTCGAAGCCGCCGATCAAGGACGTCGCGGTGATCTCGATGGCCGGGGCAATCTCTCGGATGCCGCGTTGGCCGATTTCTGCGCGTTCTTCCTCGAAACCATGTTGGACCAGATCCAGTTCATGACCGGACTGCTTGGACTGCCCGCTCTGCGCACGCGCGTGGAACGCTACTTTCAATTTCAAGCCCTCCACCTCGAACGCTACCGCGAGGAGATCATGCGCGTGACCCGCACGCTCGTGGATGAAGGCGAAATCCCGCGCGCCCGCGTCCAGGAAATCACCGGCAAAGCCGCCACCGTCTCGGTCGAAATCATCAAGCTGGGACTGGAACACGGCTACTTTGAAACGCCCAGCCCCAAAGGCCCGCTCCGCGTCGCGTTCCCGGCAAAAATCCACGAGTTCTACTTCCCGCAACTGTTCCTGGATTTGCCGGTCGAACCCGATGGAAGGGCTGCATGAACCACACGGGAAAAGCGCATCAACTCAACGAGGTCCTCGCCGCGTGAAAGCTCCAGAACCATACAGGACTCACAAGACACACGGGACAGACGCGCAGAGTCCGTCCCAATTGTCCCATTTTTCCGGCAACCCCATGAGTTTTAACCTGCAAAAAATCCTCGAAAGCAAACGGGGTTTCGTGTGCCGAGCCTCTGCACAAGTCGTGCAGAGTATTTCCCTCAAGCACCCGTAGCTCAATTGGATAGAGTGCCGGCCTCCGAAGCCGTAGGTTGTGGGTTCGACCCCCGCCGGGTGCAAAATGACCAGTTGCGCTTTAGCGTGACGCTTCCCCGCATCGGTGCTAAACACATGACTTTTCATGCGAGCACCGGAACCCTCCATAAAGAACAAATCTCTCAAATCCTGGATTTGGGATGTCGCCAACGCAACGACCTACGTCGAGGGCACCGAGATCGCGAAGCCGATGTCCGACAGCATCGACCGCAACACAAAGCAATCCCGCACCCTCGCCACCATGCGCGACACGCTTCTGCCGAAGCTACTGAGCGGGGCGTTGAGCGTGAATAATGAACTCCACCACCCAAGGCCAACGATATGAGCACGACGCAACCACAAGACATGAACGCCTCGCTTTCCAGCCTCGCCATGCTTTCCCTTCGAATGCAGGCCGGAAAAGACTACCTCGATTACCTTCAGGGTTTTGTGGTCGAAGCGTTGCGGCGATTGGATGGAGAAGCGGTTGATGCAGCCCGATTGAAGCAAGCGGTCCAGGCAGAGTTCGGGCTAAACATTCCTGCGGCGACCTTTTCGATTTATCTCAAACGCTTGGCCAAAGAGGGCGTGGTTTCTCCCATCGGTGAAGGCGTGCAGTATCGAGTGAAGTCGCTCCCAGCGACGACGGTTGCGAACGACCGTGTGGCAGCAAAAGCCCAAATCACCGAAGTAACGGAGGAACTCGCGGCATTCGCATATCACAAATATTCCCTGAAATGGGACGACCTGATCAGCTCCAGCGCCCTTGCAGATTTCCTGCGCAAATACTCGATTGATTTCCTGAAATACGCGGAATTGAAGAGCCCGCTCCCTGAAGCAGCATCGGTGACTGAATCCACGGCTTATGTGGTTGCAGCGTTCGTAACCAATGCCGCTCAAGAAAAACCAGGGCTGTTTCAGAGCGTCAAGGTGCTGGTTCAAAGCCATATTCTTTCGAACGCCTTGATGTGTCCGGATCTCGAAAGGACCAGCCGAGGCTTCAATGGCGTTCACTTCATGGTGGACACCCGCTTCATGATCAAGGCACTTGACCTTGAATCCCAAGTCGATTCGGAAAACGCAAAGACTCTCTTGGCCGCAATCCGGAAATTGAAAGGTGTCGTCTGCATATTCCCGGAAACGAAGGATGAACTCCGCACTGTTTTGAAAGCGATTATCCGAGGAATGCAGAACTCTGCGGGCCGCGGGCCGGTTTATCGCGAGCTGCTCAAAAGACGGAGGGGGGTTGCCGACGTCATTCTCGCTGAACGGAATCTTGATGCGACGCTGGCCTCACTTTCGGTTTCGGTGTTGCCTAGCCCGAGTTACGGCGAAGATACATACAAGTTCCAAATCGACGAGGCTGAGCTTCGCGATGAAATCGAAGCGGAAATTGAATATATCTCGGACAAAGCAGCAGACCACGATACTCGCGTCGTGCGGCACATCTTCGCTTTGCGGAAAGGTCGGCATGTTTCGTCAATTGAAGACGCTGGCTACGTCTTTCTGACCACAAATGCGGCTCTTTCACGTGCTGCGTTCTACTATGAGCGGAACAACAGCAAGGGTTGGATTTTCCCTGCCGTGGTCACCGATTACCACTTCTCCCATCTCGCTTGGCTTAAATCACCGATGGAGGTTCAAGACCTTCCACGCGTCGAGATTCTCGCCAACTGCTATGCAACGATGCGGCCGCACGAGTCGATATGGAATCGCTATCTTGAAGAGATCGCGCGCCTCAAGGCCGAGAACAAAGTGTCTGAGAAGGACCATGAGGTTCTGCGCTTCTCGTTAAATGCGCCCGATGAGCTCATGGACGTAACGAGGGGCGACGTTGAGGGCGTAACACTCGCCAATGTTCACATCATCTTGGAGAAGCTGGAGAAGACCTATGCCGCCGACAAGGAGCAGAAGCTTGCACAGGTTCGGCAAGAGCATGAGCAGACCCAAAAGGCTTTGGAGCAAGTAACGTCCGTCGCGCAGAGTCACTCCGACAACCTTCTTCAAGCGGCAGAGCGCGAAGAAGTGCTGAAGAGAGAAAAGGAGAAAAACGAAGCGGAGATTCAGAAGCTAAAGGCGCTCGAAGCTGAAGCCGCGGAGCGTGACGCGAAGAGAACAGCCCGCATCGGTCGAATTGCCGAGCGGACTGCACGACTTGCGTTTATACTGTCGGGTTTGGCGTTCGCAGCCATTGGTGCCTTGGCATTGTTCAGCAACTGGAGCCCATTGCTTGCCGTCCCCGCCGCGATCGTCGGGTTCTTTAATTTGTGGAGTGGGTTTTCCGGCAACACAGTTGAGCGAGCAGTTAAGAACTGGGTCGCAAGGCGACTTTCCGATTTCATGAGCTAGCGCCATGTCCCTGAACGAATAATCGTCGAAGCCGCCGCCCTCGAATGGTTCCTCCCTCGTCCCACCCTGCGGGAGTATTGCGGACAGGTCGGGGAGTGCGGCTACGCCATCGGGCAGGGGCGGCATCTCGCGCCCGGTGAGCCGGCGGCGGAGCGAGATTCGTTTTCTGAAGTGGTTCTGGTGGGGCGCTTGCGCGAGGCCATCCGGCGTATGAACCCGGCCATTCCAGAGGATGTGTGGGATGAGGTATTGCGCAAGTTGCTGCGGGTGGGGATGCCTTCCCCCATGCAAAAGCCTGTTCTTTCCATTTCTGCCCTCAGAGGCCAATATCTCAACATGCTCTTAAATGAATACGCCCCCGCCTGTGGCTCTGCTTGCGATCCCCGCCGCTCGGAAAGCCGGGGCGAAGTGAAAGGCATGGCCGGCTTCGTCCTCGCCAATGGCAGCATGTCCTCCAACCAGTTCGGCGAAGGCGACATCCGCCGCGCCCTCATCGAGGCCGACCTCGTGGTCTGCAAGGTCGCCCTCCCCGGTCAGATCTTCTACAGAAGGCAGATTCCCGCCACTCGACCCACATTTTCTCTCAACTAATCACTTCACATGGAAAAAGCAGCCGTCATAGCAGGAGTTTCAAATCAAATTGTTTGGTGGATGGGCGAGCGCAAAAAGAAGCTCGTTGAACTGCGGCACCAAACTATGTCGGTGAACCCATTCTTGCTTCCACTCATTCTCGGAATTCACCAGTTCAAGACCTTCGATGAACTGGTGGATTTCCTTGTGGCGGCGCACCTATCTACCGGTTACTCGACCGGGTTTGGAAAGTTGATGGATGAGAAGATTCTACCGAAGGTCTTCGGCACAACCAAACTTGATAAGGCTGAAAGACGAAATCCGATCCTGAAAATGGCGGTGTTTAACGAAATTGACCACATCATCAAACCTGGCGCTGACAAGCCGTGCAAATTGCTTTCGCTAAAAGCAGGAAGATGGACCATCCAACTAACTATGGCTGTGCAGTTGAATCGCGTTTTCGGAGAACTGCTAAAGCATCGAGACTCAAAAGCGCTGGGCGAATATGCGTTTGATGAAATCGCCGTAGGTGTGTTTTATGGAACAAAGGAAACTCTAACGGATAAATACGACATTCTTTGCGGAATCAACCGCGGTGCGCAGCACGACGTTCAAGACCTCACGAAGCATGTTAATGTTTATGCAGGGCGTGAGTTTTGGGCCTGGTTAAACGGTGGCGAGCAGCAGACGCAGGAATGGGTTCTCGAAGGCATTCTTCATGGATTCACGACTGCTGAAAAATCTATGGGGTCGCTTGCAGAGCTTTTGGCGGGCTTCCGAAAAGAGTTCAGCCAGCAATTTCAATCTTTCGTTCGCCCAGACCAAACCATCGACTGGCACGCCATCATTAGGAAGATCAACGGCTAGACCAGTTCGGCAAGATCGAGTGTCAATTGCATTTGATCTTCAGACGCCTGCCTGCGTTCGTAGTATCCCGTGTGTCCGTCAATAACTTCGCCCTCTTTGAAGTAGCTTCGTGTTCTCACATGCGGCCTGACGTGGATAATTCGCCCGGAGGAAACGGGTTTACCCTTCAACGGAGACATCGTTTCGGACGCTTGTAATAGCCGTTGAAGCACTCGCCCCGCTACTTCGCCAAGACGCGGAGGCACAGCATTTCCAATTTGCCTGCATTTGTCCGTTGGAGACCCAACAAAAGTCCATTCACGCGGAAACTCTTGAACTGCGGCCATCTCTCCGACCGTAAGCGCTCTGAGTTCCGTCGGGTGGCACATGCTTGTGCCAGCGTGGTTCGGCATTGTCACAACGGTCGGGCACGGGAAATCGAGGGAAAGTTTTCGCCAATATGCGCTTCGTCCCCCTTTCAAATACCAGCTTTTGCCCATCGACTCCTTTTGAACTTCTTCCGGCAGGTTTCTCCAATTCCCTCCAGGCGGAACCATTGCCAAGTATTTCAGTTTCCGAGGACTGAAGTTCATCATCGACGGGTCGGGATCATCGAATCCTGCTCCAATCACATCGCCGAGTGTCCTAAAGGGTGGAAGTTTGTCCGAAGGACGGTTGCTATACTCGGGGGGGGGAAACGCGGGGTCGAGGTCGAACCGTGAGCCGATGCAAAGCAAGCGCTCGCGAATTTGGGGAGCTCCGTAGTTCACTGAGTTGACGAGGTAGCAGTCAACCCGATAGCCGATGCCCTCGAACTGGCGAATCAGTTCACGAAGTAGCGATCCCGGCTCGGTTTGCTCAAGCGGCACGGTTTCTCCTTCGATCTCCACGCCCTTCGGCATGAGGGGCATCGAATGGAGCCCTCGGACATTCTCCATGAGAAAGGCCTTCGGTCTGACTTCATCAACAAGCCTGAAAAACTCAAAAATCATTCGACCCCGGCCATCTTGCAATCCTCTGCGTTGCCCAAACACACTGAACGCTTGGCACGGCGGACCGCCAGCCAGCAAATCGATGCCGACAACATCGAATCCGGCTGCCTTGCTCAATGTCTTCAGTGTCACTTCCTCGACGGAGTCCGAGATTACCGGCAAGGCAGGCTTGTTCAGTTTAATCGTCTCCACGGCTAAAGCGTCGATTTCGTTAGCGACAACGCAATTGAATCCGGCCCGCTCCAACCCGATGTCAAGTCCCATCCCACCCGAGAAAAGCGAGATGTAGTTGCGGCGAACAGCCGACTTAATGTTTCCCGAGTGCGCCTTGCCATTGAGTTTCGCACCGTTAGCGCGACTAGCCCCGTTGGGTTCGCTTCCGTTGGATGAAGAATGAATCGTGCTCATTTCTTACCTCCATAAATCGCAGTATCTTCGTGCAGCATATTGATCGCTTGCTCGGCTGCGGGGTTGTCAGCGTGCTCAAGCCGGAATCGTTCGACGATTCGACGCGCCTCAATTTCGTTTGCGTCTATTCCAAAAAAGTTCGCAATGGCGTTGGCTTGTTCTGCTGTGAGCAAACGTTGGCCCAATTCAACTTTGCTCAGGTGCGCTTGATCCATTTCAGCAGCCGCCGCAACAACCCGCAAAGGTAGCTCTTTGGCTTCACGCATTCCCCGGAGCCACGCGCCGAAGCGCTGCGAGGTTGCAGTGTAGGTTGCTTTCTTTTGTCTAGCCATGATTAAGCTAGATACAAAGAGGCTGGCCTACATGCAACACATTTTTCGAGAAAAGTGCGGGCGTGGTCTGGCACACTCAGGTCAGCGGCAAGGGTTTCTCCATGCTCCTCTTCGCCGCGCGCGTGGTGCGGCATCCGGCGATGCAGAACCCCAACGCTGGTGGTGCTGACCGACCGCAACGACCTCGACGACCAGCTTTTCGGCCAGTTTCAGCGCTGCGCGGACATTCTCGGCCAGACACCGGCACACCCATCGAGAAGGAGAAATCAGGGACGGGCCGGTGATTTACTTTTCTGCTTTGAGCCCAAGAAAGTCAGCGAGCGATTTGACGGCGTTGCGGGCGTGGGTGGCGGAGGTGGTTTGCTGTGAGATGACGGCGAGTTTTCCCTGGCTGCGGTCTGCTTTCACATCGGCATGGCCTATGAAGCGGTGGCTGCGCAGTAGGGGGAGGGCGTAGTAGCCGCGCACTCGTTTCTGCGGCGGGACATAGACTTCCCAACGGTAATCAAAGGCCCACACGGACTCTGTCACCCGACGGTCATAGATGACAGGATCGAGCGGGGCGAGCAGCAGCGGCTTCAATGCGGTTTTGGTCGTGCCTGCGGCGAACGCAAGCAGGTCCGAGTCGCTGCGAAGAAGATGCAGACGTGGAGCGCCGATGTCATGGACTCTGACGGGAATGACTTCATCCGCGATGGCGCGAAGTTCCGCTGCTTTGAGCGCGGCGAGACGGCGCTGGCGGAGTTTCAGCAGCGCGAGCCAGCGGGTGGTTTCGGCGTCGGTTGGAATGGCTACGTTCAAGCTGGATGAAGGCAGGATGTGTTCCGGCAGATCGTAGTAGCGACGGTTGGAGTCGCGGCGGGCGATGAGAATGCGCCCGTGGAAGAAGAGTTTTTGCAGTGTGCTCTTGGCGAGGGTGGTGGAATCCCAGGCATGGGTTTTGTCTTTGCGTGTGCTGTCGATGTCCTGCGAACACAGCGTGCCTTCGGTGGCCATGCGGACGAGGATGGTGGCGGCGAGTTTCTTCTCTGCGTGAGTCAGTTTGCCAGACCAACTGCCACCGCAGCGGGAGCGCTCCTGCATGGACCGCTGAAGATACGGCCAGGCGTCGAGTGGCAAAGCTGCAAGGTTGCCGGAATCTGGCAGGTGATGTTCAAAAGCGGTGCGCACAGATGGTGAATGCAGGTGGCGCATGCAATCGCCTTCCCGATATCCGCGGACGCGATGGCGCAGAATGTGATCCTGCATGCGCCCGCACACATTGATCGGATCAATCTGCACGAATCCCAGGTGATCCAGGGCTGCATCCATATCCGAAAACTTCCCATTCAGGCCGGTGGCTAGTTGCATGAAACGCCGGGCGGTGAGTGCGGAGATGGTGAGCATGCTGGTTGTTCTTCCGGAGATTGAGGTTAAGTGTCCGCCATGGTCATTGTTTGGTGCAAATCCGCTCGTGTCAATTTGTGCGTAAAAACGACAATAGGGGTCATCCAGAATAGGGGTCATCCGCGGTTCGGACCGGGCACATGGGTAACAAATAAACCGGGAACATAGGTAACAGTATAGGGTGAGAGAATGCCCTCGAAAAACATGTTACCAATGGAAGAGAAACAGAGATCATTCGGGTAGATGGAAGGGAATGAAGGGGGCACTCGAAGGGGGGCCAGTCCCGACTGGCTCTGGGTGAAGGCCTGTCCCTCTGTCATGACTATTCAGCGCCGTAGGGGAAAGGGATTATGGCTCGGTTACCTCGAGGAGCATGAAGCGTCTCGTTGCTTCGTCTGTTGAGAGGTTGTCGCGGACGGTGAGGGTTTCCACATTCCCAACGGTGCCTGAGCTGACCTGGTTGGCGCCTTCGGGATCAATGCTGTCCCAACTGGAGAGGTCTAGCTCTAGGTCGGACGTCGCGCGGACTGAAAAGTTGACACCTGTGGCTTCCAAGTCGCGGTCAAAGGTCAGCGTGAGATAGTCCATTCCGCCAACGTCGGTGATGTCGGCGGTCACGGCGCCCGTCGAATCGTAAACCGTCGGATCCAGCCCGAGGAGATACTCGACGAGATTTTGGAGCCCGTCCAAATCGTCGTCGAAATCGTTTGCCGCGTTTCCGGTGCCTTCGATCGTTTCGAAATGTTCGAGTCGCCAAATTTCCACTGGTGTCAGAAGCACCGCGTCAAGGCGGACGTTGTCGAAGTCGACCTCGACGTCATTCCCTGCGGGGACGTCCGTGTCTGAGTTGGAATCGTTGAGGTTGACCAAGCGAATGCCAATCGTCTGCCCGATGACCCCTCCAGTGCTCCCGGTTGCGAAAGTGAGCGATGCCGTCGCAAACTCTCCTTCGGCGATCGCGCCAGCACTTATGGAATCCGTTTCGATTTCGACTCCATCCGCCATCAAGGCAATACGGTAGCCTGGGAAACCATCGAGATCAAAAAAGCCAAAGGCCAAAGACTGGCCGGAGGCGATATTGCCAATCTCAACCTGTAACGTGTAGGCAGTATTCGCAGCAAAGGTATGGCTCGTCGCCTGCTGAAGTCCATACTCACCAGTGTCACGGGTATTATCATTATTGAACGCAATAGCGACACGGTCACCGTCCGCCGCACCCGTAGGGAAATTTATATAGTCGTCAGGCTCAGGCGTATTGCCATCCGGCTGAGGTGTGAGCGTCCCGACGAAGAAGCTGGGGCCATCGCCACCACTGGTCAGGTTCACCGTTTCCTCATATAAATCCCATCCCAGAAGCGGCCCAAAAGTAAACTCCTGGGAAATCGTCTCCCCGGTGAGGTCTTCAAAGCTGTGATTCACTACCGACAAGGCCGCAGCGGGAAGGACTGAAGCCAAAAGCATTGATAACGGCACCAACGATTTCATGAGTGAAAAATATAGACAAGTCTCACATAAAAGAAAGGTAGAACCGCCGAAGACGATCGTGCAGCGTTAAAGAGGGTAAGACTTTGGTCTCGCCGGGAGGCAACCGAAGCGGAGTGAACCCAGAAAAGCTGAAACCCGAAAAAGGCAGATCGGTTTACGGATGTTGGAAATGCCGGAAAGGCCGCTCTTTCCAGACCATTGACCACAAAAGACAATAAGATAAGAACTCTTGCCAACAGCCAAAGACGATTGGAGAATGAACCACCATGAGTGTTCTGGACCTACCGATTCAGGTCAATGACCAGAAAATCGCCGAGTTTTGCAAGGCCCGGGGAATCCGAAAACTGAGCCTTTTCGGATACGTACTGCGTGCGGATTTCGACCCCGCGATCAGCGACGTGGATGTTTACGCCGAATTCGAACCGGGCGCACTCAGGGGAGTTGGGTTGGACTACTTCGGCTTTGGCAATGAACTGTCTTCGATTTTAGGTCACAAGGTTGATTTCTGCGCGAAGCTAAACAAATACCTCCTTCCCCAAACCCTTCGTGAAATGGTGAGCATCTATGAGCAACCATGATCTGATGTATGAAATCCTTTGGGACGCAGTGCAGATCAACTTCCCCGGCCTGTCCTTCTTCTATGCACAGGATTTGCGGATGAACCGAAAAATCCACGGTATCGGCGAATAACTGCCTTGTATTTCTTCCGAAATCTCCCAGAAATCGCTTTTCAGATCTAGGTCATCATGATCTAATGACATAGAGTTTAGATGAATTATTCCATAGTCGATTCCCTTGTTTGCCTAAAGCACCTGTCTAAGCGCTCGCCGCTGATTGCGCGGAAGGATGCGATCGCTTCCGGTGTTTCCTCGAATCAGATAAGCCGTCTGACCCAGGATGGGCTGCTCATGAGGGTGGGACGAGGGCTTTATCAGGTGGCCGATCAGGATGCGCCAAATCCCGAGCTGGTGGAGGTTTCGCGTCGCCAGCCAAAAGGGGTCGTTGTCCTGCTCAGCGCTCTGGCCTTTCACGGGGTGGGAACGCACCGCGCCAGCGAGGTCTGGCTGCAGCTCCCCATCAATGCACCAACACCCACCTTCAAGTGGCCGCCCTTGCAGATCGTGCGCAGCCGGCTGGACGCAGCGTTCACCAAGGGGGTTGAGACGCATCAGATTGGAGGCCATCCCGTGCGAATCACCTCGGTGGATCGAACCATCGTGGATTGCTTCAAGCATCGCAGCCTGGTGGGACTCGAGGTGGCGGTGGAAGCTCTCCGGGAGCGGATGTCGAACCGCCAAGGCCAGCGACGAAGCCTGCAGGATCTCCACCGCTACAGTCGGCTCATGCGCGTCGCAAGAGTGATGCAACCTTACATGGAGGTGCTGCTGTGAAAAACGTCGCAGCATCTGTTCGTGCCCGCCTCGCCGACCTGGGACGGGCGCAGGGAGTGGGTCTCGATTTCCTGATCGAGCACTTTGCCATGGGGCGACTTCTGTGGCGGCTCAGCAACAGCCCCGAGGCGGACCGATTCGTGCTCAAGGGGGCGCAGCTCTTCTCGATCTGGGAACAGAATCCGCATCGCCCAACACGAGATATCGACTTTCTTGGCTTTGGCGATCCTGCGGAGGAGGCGATGGGGGAGTTGTTCAACCGGCTCCTCGCAAAACCTGCCGACCCCGAGGATGGATTGATATGGGGTGAACTGGTGGCAGGTCCGATCCGTGACGATCAGCGCTATGGCGGGATCCGGATCGGTATTCCCGTCTCACTGGCGGGAGCCCGTGTTCGCATTCAGATCGATATCGGATTCGGGGATACGATCACCCCGGAACCGGAAGAGCACACTTGGAACGAGCTTCTTGGCTATCCTGCGGCCAGGCTCCGAACTTATCCGCCCGAAACTGTTATTGCCGAAAAACTCGAAGCCGCGGTTCAGCTCGATATCGACAACAGCCGGATGAAGGATTTTTACGATCTCGACTGGCTCGCCCGCCACCGGAATTTCGATAGCGAAACACTCAGACGGGCCGTCACCCAGACTTTTGAACGGAGGGGAACGGCTCTGCCCGTGACCCCTCCGTTCGCACTCACCGATGCGTTTGCCTCCGACGCTACCAAACAGGTCCAGTGGAAAGCCTTCCTTCGGAAAAACAAGCTGGATGGCAGTCCGCTTGAAGAGGTCATCGCAAGACTCTCCGTATTCCTCCTTCCTCTTCTTTCCAGAGAAGCCAAGGCGAAAACCTGGAATCCCTCGTCCGGCTGGACCGAATCAACCTCATAAGCACCGAAACCTCAGAAAAGGCGATCGAAGCCTGCATCGAACGTTAACTTACCGGAAGAGTGAGTTTGATGCCTTCGTCTGGTAATTCGTTGCCGGACGATGTCCGAGTCGATCAAACCATCAAAGGCGCGGGCTACCTGCGCGGCAAGCCTGCATGAAGAAAGCGCTAATTGCATTCATGCGGAAACTCGACCTCGGTCATCCGGCTTGGCGAGGTTACGCCGGGGAAGATTCCACCTTGATAGAAGGACTGCTGCGGGGGCAGGAAATGACGATGGTGTTGTTGGTCGGGATGGTAACGCTTGCTTGGCCAGGGACCGTGACTTCGAGGTCGCCATCGTTATTTGTGACCCGTAGGACCATGAAGGGATCTCCCGGATCTTCTTCGGCGCGGAAAACGTGGCTTGTCCTGCCGCCCGAGACGTCTAAGTCGGTTAGCGTGAAGTATCCGACATTGAGGCCAGGGCCGGCGGGGCTGGCCAGCAGCGTGGTATCGACCCATGTCCCGACGATCAATTCTGCTCTGAAACGTAGTTCGGAAGTACATCTGAAGGTGATATCAATCATGGCATCCTCTAAATCAACTCTGCAATCTGGACGGCGTTGAGGGCGGCGCCTTTGAGGAGTTGGTCGCCGCAGACCCAGAAGGCGAGGCCATTATCGAGGGCGCAATCGGAGCGGATGCGGCCCACAAAGCAGTCGTCCTTGCCGGCACAGTCAATGGGCATGGGATAGCGGAGGTGGTCGGGTTCATCCAGGACTTGAATGCCTGGGAACGCTGCAATGACTTCCCTTGCGGCCCGGGGATCCACGGGTTTTTCAAATTCAGCACTCACTGCCACGGAGTGGGCACGATAGACGGGCACCCTGACACAGGTCACGGAGGCCCGGAAATCGGGTTCGTGCAAAATGCGGCGTCCCTCATTTTGCATTTTCATTTCCTCGCGGGTGTAGCCGTTCGGTTCAAATTTGTCGATGTGGGGGATCACGTTGAAGGCGATCTGATGCGGGAAAATCTCCGGCTCGATGTCCTTTTCTGCCGCGACTTTCCGTGTTTGTTCGCTCAATTCGTGAATGGCGCGAGCGCCTGCTCCCGAGACAGCCTGATAACTGGACGCAAACACGCGGCGAACATGAAACGCCCGGTGGAGGGGAGCAAGAGCCATCAGGGTGACGGCCGTGGTGCAGTTCGGATTGGCAATGATGCCTTTGTGTTGTGCGATGTCGGCTCCATTGATTTCAGGAATAATGAGCGGAACGTCGGGGTGGCTGCGGAAGGCCGAGGAGTTGTCCACAACAACCGCTCCGGCGTTTACGGCCAGATGGGCGTATTCCATCGAGAGCGAAGCGCCAGCGCTGAAAAACACAAGGTCCAATCCTTCAAAGGAGTTCACGCGCAAGGGTTCAACCGTGTATTCTTTTTCCCGGAACATCAGCGGTTTTCCCGCAGAACGGGGGGAGGCAAGCAGCCTCAGCGAATCGACAGGAAAGTTCCTGCGTTCCATGACCTGCAACATTTCCAGGCCCACAGCACCCGTGGCACCAACAATACCGACCTTGTACGATTTTTTCATTAGGAGAGAGGGTTCAATGTACTCTAGTCCCGCCGATTGTCGATGCTGGAAAAGGCCGCGTTTGGGGATGGAGGAGAAGTGAAGTGGGGGAGGAAGTGGAGTGAGCTTCTTAGTTGAGGGAACTCTCAATCCACCGACTTTGCTCTTAAGCGACGGCGGGCAAGGGACTGCCCAGCCCTACCAACAAGGGGCGCTTCGCGCTTGCGCCAGCTCGTTCTTTCGCAGGTAGGGCGAGTCAGTCCCTTGACCGCCGACTTCTCCTACTTCATGCGACGGCGGGCAAGAGACTGCCCGGCCCTACCATCAAGGGGGCGCTTCGCGCGTGCGCCAGCTTGTTGCGTGTTCATTTCTGAGTGACGAAGTTCCCGCCTTCTTCAGCCGTTCAGCATCGTTTGCAGGGTCGGCTCGTCAATGATCTGGAGGCCCAGATCGGTCGCCTTGTCTAATTTGCTGCCTGCGGACTCTCCGGCCAGGAGATAGGTGGTTTTTTTGCTGACGCTGGAGGTGACGATTCCTCCGGCTTGCCGGATGAGTGTTGCGGCTTCTTCGCGGGGCATGCTGAGGGTTCCGGTGATGACCCATGTGCTGCCTTTGAGGGGCCCCTCTTCGGAGGATGTGGCGGAGTCGGTTTCGGTGGTGTTCAGGCCAGCTTCCCGCAGCAGCCTAAGCAATTCGATGACCTTGGGGTTTTCGAACCATTGGCGGATGGACTTGGCCATGATTTCGCCGACATCATCCACCGCTTGAAGTTCTTCCTCGGTGGCTGCGGCAAGCCGATCCAGTGATCCAAAATGGGCTGCCAGTTTCCGGGCAGCAACGGCGCCCACGTGCAGAATGCCGAGGCCAAAGAGCAATCGCCAGAGGGTTCGTTGTTTGCTGCCTTCGATGGCAGCCACCAAATTGGCGGCGCTTTTTTCTCCGACTCGTTCGAGGGTCAGCAGGGTGGGGGACGTGAGCCCATAAATTCCAGGAATGTCTTGGACCAAACCACTGGTCACCAACTGGGCAACCATGCTTTCTCCGAGGCCTTCGATGTCCATCGCACCACGGGAGGCAAAGTGTTCCAACCGGCGCAGGAGTTGGGCGGGGCAGGATGGGTTCGTGCAGCGGTGGGCGACCTGGTCCTCTTCTTTGGTGATACTGCCCCCGCAGGAGGGACACTTTTCCACCATCACAAAGGGTTTTTCGTCACCGGTTCGCTCATTCGTGAGAACAGCGACCACGGCGGGGATCACCTCTCCGGCTTTTTCAATGATAACACGATCCCCGATGCGGATATCTTTGCGGTGGACTTCTTCCTCATTGTGAAGGGTCGCCCGGCTGACCTTGCTTCCGCTCACCACCACGGGTTCCAACTCTGCCACCGGCGTGAGCACACCGGTCCTTCCAACCTGGATGGTGATATTCAGAAGGCGGGTGGCCTCCCGCTCGGGTTGGTATTTGTAAGCAATGGCCCAACGGGGAGCCTTCGACGTGGAACCGAGTTGATCCCGCTGGCTGAGGGAATCCACTTTCAGAACGGCCCCATCGGTTTCATAGGGAAAATCATGACGGACCTCGCCCAGGGCATGAATGGCGGAAAGGGCCTCCGCGATGGTTGAGGCTTTCCAAAAGGTGTCAGGGGTCGGGAATCCTGAGTCCGAGAGCCTTTGGATGAAGGCCGAGCCGGTCTTCACGTCCTCGGCAGGAAACGCACCAAAGCCGTAAAAGAGTCCCTTCAAACCCCGGGACGCCACGATTTTTGAGTCCAATTGTTTGAGAGATCCGGCGGCGGCATTTCTGGGATTTGCAAAAGCTGGCAAACCGGCTTCATCCCGCTCTTCATTGATTTTTGCAAAGCGGGCTTTCGGAAGATAGATCTCTCCACGGATTTCAATCCGGCCGGAAGGGAGGCCGGGAGCAAGATTCGGGATCGATGGAATCGTTTTGATGTTTTCTGTGACATCATCCCCGGTGACCCCATCACCACGTGTCGCCGCACGGACAAGGCGACCATTTTCGTAGAGGAGGCTGATGGCCACCCCATCAACTTTCGGCTCAACGGTCAGGACAAATTCCTCTCCGGGCAGGAGCTTCGCGACACGATTGGCAAAATCCGTGAGTTCAGATTCTGAGTAGGTATTATCCAGGCTTTGCATCCGCACCAGATGGGGGGCCGGCAGGAATTCTGCAAGCGGCTGGCCGCCGACCTGTAGGGTGGGGGAATCCTCGGTTACCAGTTCCGGGTGCTGGCTCTCCAACTCCCCAAGCTCGCGGAGCAGGGCATCAAACTCCTGATCGGTGATCTTCGGCTCCGCCTTCTGGTAGTAGAGGCGGTTGTGTTCTTCAACCTCCTGACGGAGCTGCTGAATCCGGAGCTGGGGCGAAACGTTTTTTGATCCACTCATAAATCAAGAATGCCAGGGTGAGTCCGAGCAACCCTCCAGCCACGTCCGCTGCAAAGTCAAAAAAATCTCCCCCATGCCTTCCGGGCGTAAACATTTGGTGCCATTCATCAAGGAAACCCATCGCCACTGCCACAACAATTGCCAAGCGGAATCGTGAACGGGTTGCGAGTTTTACAGTGCATGAGAGCGCCCACATAAAGAGAAACCCCCCGATTCCAAAATAGATAAAATGCAAAACCTTGTCTGCATGGCGAAACGACATTTTGACAATATCTTGCGGGGGTTGGGAGGATAAAAAGAACAACACCAGGGCCCAGCAGGTATAAGCTCCCCACCCGAAAATCAACCCCCACTTTTGCCAACCACGATTCATGGGCGAAGTGAATACGTAGTTGTGGACGATGTCCAAAACTCTTTGCTCCTGATTGCGATTTGCATCAGGCCATTATCGCCGCAGCAATTTCGTCAGCCTTTTCCGGGCTGAAAAGGCGGCGGAGCAGGGTGAGAGAAAATTCCAATGAGGTGCCTGCCCCCCGGGAGGTGATCACTTTTCCATCCTCGACGACCCGCGCCTCCGTGTTGGCAGAAAAAAGCTCATCGGTTGCGGACGAATGGCACGTGTGTTCCGTGCCTTCCAGGATCCCTGCATCGAGCAGGATGAGGGGAGCGGCACAGATCGCGGCCACGAACTTTCCATGATCAAAAAATTCTCTGGCGAGGCGGGCGGCCCGTCCATCGGTCCTTAACGCGGCCACACCCGGGCCACCGGGTATCAGCAGCATGTCAAACTCGAATGGGCTGTGCTTGGCAAGCACTTCATCGGCTTGAATGTGAATCCCGGAGCGTCCTTCCAATTGGAAGCTGCCGTTCGCCGACGCGATCACGACCTCCGCCCCCGATCGCCTGAGGAGGTCAACGGGAGTCACGGTTTCGATTTCTTCAAACCCATCCCCCAACACACAAAGAACTCGTTTTTGAATTGCCATGGCTGATGGAAGAAAATTCGGTCAGAGTTTTACCCCGTGAAGATGACCGCTGGGACTAAAAGTGCCAGAGGCCGAGAATCAGACCTGGACGCGCACCATCGCGGCATGTTCCTCATCCGAGCAGGGGGCGTTCAATGGAACGTCCACGGGGGCGTCGGAGTTGGAGACCAGGCTGTTTGCCAGCAGGTAATGCTCCACTTCTTCGCCGCTGATGTCGGGAAGCATGGTGCCATCAACCACCACACAAGGCGAAAGCGATTGACCGCTGAGTTGTTCCATTTCAAACCGGAAATTCGGGTTCTGAATGATGTCCTTCTCTTCATAAGGAAGGTCATATTTTGCGAGCACGGCGCGAACGCCTTTGCTCCATCCACAATGAGTTTTCAGGTAGGCAGTGATTTCAGGTTTGGACATAACGATTAACTTGGACGCAATTTCCCACAGCGCAACAGAAAAATCGAAATCACTCTTCCAAGGGGAATGTTTGAAAGGGGGGCAAGGTCTCGCGAGGAAGCACCGTCGGTGCGGAATTCTAAAGCCCAGCCCGGCGAGGGCTGGGTTTGGATCGGTTCATCGATGCGGCCTGAAGGGTCGCGACCTTTCAGGCCGCAATGGTCAGACTGTTAATTTCCAGGGCCTTCGACCCTGGCTTATGAATTTCGTGCCCTTGGCACTCACCGACATTTCATCGCGCCTCTTCCAACGCCAGCCAGCGTTCGGCTTCAATGGCGGCAGCACAACCCTGGCCTGCGGCGGTGATAGCCTGACGGTAAACGTGATCAGCGACGTCACCGGCCGCAAAAACGCCAGGCAGGTTTGTGGCCGTTCCGCTCGTTTGAATCAGGTAACCATTTTCGTCGACTTCCAAGGACGCACGAAAGGCAGCCGTGTTGGGTTCATGGCCGATGGCAACAAAAACACACTTCACTTCCAATTCCGACTCGGTTTCGGTTTTTAAGTTCTTGAGAATAACACCACGAACTTCACCGGCTTCATCGGTGAGATAGGAAGTCACGGCGGAGTCCCAGACAATCTCAATTTTGGGGTTGGAGAGGGCGCGATCTGCCATGATTTTTGAGGCACGGAGGGAATCACGCCGGTGGATCAGATAGACCTTGGAGGCAAAGCGGGTGAGGAAAGTGGCTTCCTCGCAGGCGGAGTCCCCGCCGCCAATCACGCAAACAGGCACGTTGCGGTAAAACGCCCCATCGCAGGTCGCGCAGGATGTGAGCCCATGCCCGATGAGCGAGGATTCGCCTTCCAGTCCGATGTAACGGGGTGACGCTCCGCTGGCGATGATCAGGGCGCGGGTTTCGACCCAGGTGTCATCAATTTTCACGCGGCTGTGGGTGCCCACATGTTCAAAGGCCTCGACGACCCCGTATTGGAAACGGGCACCAAATTTCTCAGCTTGTTGTTGCATGCGGAGAATGAGTTCCGGCCCATCAATCCCATCGGGAAATCCCGGGAAATTTTCCACGGCGGTCGTTGTGGTGAGCTGTCCGCCGGGAAGGCGGCCTTGAAGCACGAGGGGGTTGAGGCTGGCGCGGGCGGTGTAGATGGCTGCAGTAAGACC
>JBGTAR010000317.1:0-7791 GCA_041749815.1 Terrimicrobiaceae bacterium | reverse complement strand
TTTTTCTTCCGCCACCCAGCCCTCTGGACCATATATAAATACGTAGGGCAAAGCCGGACATTTTGATTTTCCTTGAATAGGGGTCTCCTTGGTGGTTTACAAAACTCAATGAAACGCCATGGACGAAGTCTGCCCTTCCGGACGACATTTGTAGGAGCTACGTCGCCGGCGACTCAATAACACTGTTGGGAAGAAATATGCGCCTTCTGATTTCATCTGCATTATTCTTGATTTCGCTGGCTGCAGCGATGGCAGGATCTATAGACATTGGCTCCGGTGTTCTTCGCCTCCCAGATGGTTGGGTTGTGCTTGAAGACAAACGGGACTGCTTCGTGGGAGAAGCCGGAATCCAAGGTGGATTCCGGAATTCAATTGGCACCGTTTGGATTCTTCACACCGTTTTGCCACCGGCACAAATGCAAAGTTTTCTCAAAGACACCTCGGAATGGAAGACTGTGGATAATGGGAAGTTGTCTGGCTTCGATTATATAATCATGGTTAAGCCGGGCAAAGAACAGTCTCCTTTCATGATGTTTCCTCAGATTCGGACGTATTTTCAAATTATACTCACGGATAAGGGATATACCGATGCGACCGAGATGCTCCGCTGGTGGACACCTCCTCATGGCAAGCGATTTCGGGAAGCGCTTGCTCAGGTGAAGGAGATTATATCTACCGCATACTCGCCTGTTAACCCTGATGCCACAAAAATCAAATAATCCCAATGGGCCAGTCGACCTAATCCCTGTCCCTTCGGGACTTTCGGCATACCGCCTGCTGATTCCGCTTCGCGGGCAGGAGGAATGCCGAAAGCAAGCAGGGATAGGTCACTGGGGACGTTGACTGTCGAAAAACATGCCAAACGGAAAATTTCCAGGTTTTCAGGGAATCATAACACAGTGGGCCCACGAATCGGGCCTCACAGGGCTATTTCTGCGCAATAATTTTTTAGCTTTTCTTGCATGGGGGGGGCGACATTCTCGTTGATAAGAATATGAAGCGCACCATTTCCGCCTCCATCGCTTGCCTGCCAATTATTCTCTGGGGAGGAGCAACACTCTGGAATGTTTTCAGGGGCACGCCAAACACTGGACTTCATATGCTACCCATCAATGCAGCTGAGGAGTTGATTCAGATTTCGCATGGCAGAGTTGGACAGTTTCCTGGCTGGTGGGCATCAGTATTCTTCGGAAGCATAGGTACGATGATTGTCGCCGCATGGCTCATTTCTGCGGTTTGGTCTGTCAGAACCGCATCGCCTACTGGTGCGACCGCGGCAACATTTCTTTTTAGTTTAGTGACTGCCGCATGGTCATTCTTCATTATCATTCCTCGACTGGTTGTCCCAACAGGATGAAAAGAAAAAGGAACCGAACGGCAGTCCATTCAACGCTCACCCTCGCCACGGGCGAGCGTGAGTAATCTTGGACGTTCTATCTAAAAATGACTGCACCTCTCATCGGCGACACCCATTCGAAGTCTGGAAGGACTGCGACGGTCGAAGAGTCAAAGACATGCGCATGGCTATACCTGTCGAAGCCAAATTCGACCAAAATGGAGAAGGATGTGTGGCTATACAATCGAATCGCTGCTCCAGCACGGTCGGAGATAAAGAGGTATCGGGGTGAAGCTCCTCAGGCGGCGATAGAATACATTTTTGAGCCTGGGACAATGGGCAATCCAACGGAACAGAACTTCAGATATCGGTGGTCAGACGATGGTGAAGCGGTAGCCATTTGGATTTTCGCTGAGTTGCACGCGTTTATTCTCCCAGAATCCAAGCACGGATATTCCCGCCTTCTGAAGACCGATTGCCCTTGGGGGCATCCGATTAATTTTGATGGTTACGACCGTTACCTAAAATTCTGATAAAATAAGCGGATGGACATAAACCGCCCACACTCCCAGAATCGACATGAACCTCTTAACTGGAACCATTAACCCTGTTGCGGAGTGCCGCTGCCTGTAATCGGCGGTTCACTCTTGATGTTCGCTGAAGAAATAGGATGCCAATTGGTGAAGCCATAGGAGAAGTCATTCTCCGCCCCATCCTTGAACTGATCCTCTATGGCATTTCATACTGGACAGGATCCGTCGTTCTGAAGGCCTTCACACTTGGAGCGACCCGGTTGTCACCGCTGACAACAATCCAGGAAAAGAATCGAAGCAAACGAAAGTGGCACCAGATCGATTGGAGCATTTGGCTTCATCTTCCGATGCAGGGACGGGCGCTCAAGGCCGAATTCACTTGCCTTGTGGGAATGCTTGTTTGGGTAGCCATTGGATTTGGGATCTACTTCGGCACCCGCGATGAGAATCAAACAGCGAAGGCGTCGCTCTCAACACATGCCCCGCTGCGAGTTCAATCAGCCACGCCCCAATCATCAACCCACTGTCGAAGCATCGCCCCCGGGCAGTCGTAAGAAGACATTGACTATCGCCAAAAGCTATGCGCATTCCGGTCATCACCACAATCAGCGTGTGCGTTACGGTTCTCCATGCACAGGAATGGTCTGCAGGATTCTTCTCACAAGAGCCCAATTCCATCAATCGCATTTGCCAGGCGGTTGTTGAATCCAAGACCCCCGAATTGACACCCAAGTCGTATGTTCAAGAGGATCGAAGCTACTCCTATCATCTGAGCTCCGTCCGCTACCTGGGCAGGATTTCACGCGAGAAGCAGCAATTCACAGTAGCGAGCGTTCTCTTCACACGCTCATCTTCGAAGGGATCAAAGATGCCACCAGCACGTGGTCATGGATTTCTGTTGTTGCTGGATCGGGAGTATCGCGTTGCGTCATATTGCCGTATTGATTTTCCTGATCAGCTCGAGCTGCTAGGTAACAAACTATTTAGAACCGGGAAGCTACCATTCAAGTCGGAACGTGCTGAGATTGGAGATTTTGCGGCGAAAGATGTTCCGACACGAAGTCGAGGCTTTCTCATCGAGGGGGATGTCTTTCTTCCCTACCCCTTCTCTGATAGAATTGACCTGCCTAACGACCCCAAAAACACAAGTGACGAACAAGAAGATGGAGGGCAACCTGCTACCCGCCCCGGGTCGAAATGAACCTCTTGCCAGCATGTTCTGCTGCCGTAGCAGGGGAATCACCGCGAAGAAACCCAGATCCTCAGCTGCGGCGAACGGCATCCTTCGTCCGTTATCTGCTGTTTTTGGGTTGAACGAATAAAGAGTGCGAATGCAATTCCAACCCCACAAAAACAGGAATAGGAAGCGCCGTCTCACCCTGGGTATTGTCGCATGCCTACTGGCTGCGTGCGTTTCTTCCCACGCCGAAACCATCCAGTTTTCCGGGTACACGTGGGAAATCCGACAGCCCGGCCTGGGCGGACCAGGTCCGAACCAATGGGACCCCAGGAACGTGTGGGTCGATGCAAGGGGATATCTGCACTTGAAGCTAACCCAGCGTGATGGCCAGTGGACATGCGCCGAGCTATACACACAGAAGAGCCTGGGCTTCGGCACTTATCAATTCTGGCTCAGCGGACGGGTGGACCAACTGGACCAGAACGTCATTTTCGGACTTTTTAACTACCCGAAACCCGAGATGGGACCGGATACAACCCATGAAATAGACATCGAATTTGGCCGCTGGGGCCATCCCAAGGCACCAAATGGCAATTACACCATATGGCCCACTGACGTCAGCCAACAAAAGACTTCTTATACGTTTGAATTCAAACTGGATGGAAACGACAGCACCCACAGGTTCTGCTGGAGTCCAACGAAGATTTGTTTTCAATCGCTCCATGGCCACGTCGATGATGACCAAGGTCAATTTGCCCATTGGGCCTTCCAACCTGACGCGCCAACCGCGGCCATTTCCCAGCACCCAATGCCCTTGCATCTCAACCTGTGGTGTTATGAGGGCAGTCCCCCAAAAAATGGCCAACCGGTCGAGTTGGTGGTTCGTTGCTTTAAGTTTACCCCACGATGAACGGGCGAGGATTACATTGAAGGAGGCGCTACCGCAAACGGCAACGGGCCATCACACTTGAGCTCAGCGCTCAGCTTTCTGTCCCGAGTGCGGCAATTTTGCAGGCGCGGTTGATGGCCTTGCTGATGAGAAGGGCCTCGGCCGGACTCATTTCGCGGGCGTCCAGCACATCGAGAGAAAGAATGCCGGTGCGTGCACTGGTTTTGATCACGACCCGAGGGGCATTTTGTGCTGCTCCAAAAGGCAGGACACTCACCGATTCGTCGCCGTGTTCGGGATCAAGTTCCTTTTTGATCCATGGCAACTTATCTTCATTGGCTTGAATGGCGGCAAGGTGCTCGTCCATTGAGCCTTCTCCTCCGCTGACGCTATTGCGGCTGAGCAGACGCATGCTTTTGAGGGGATTCGAGCCCCGCCGCAGAAAGCTGGTGCGGATTTCACCATTTTTGATAAAGACGCGGATTTCGTAGTGGCCCTTGGCCGTTTTGCCCCGGATGGCATAGGCATTTGCCACGAGGATTTTCATGGTCGGAATCTGCTCGCGAAGCTTGATAGCCAGCGGGCGCAGGGTGATATCGGGATCGGTGGAAGTCAGCATTTTTTGTGCAGACCGATTGAAGAACCGGTCAGAAGGTCGATGTTATACCAGACGATGACACCGAAAGCCAGCCAAACGAGGGCTTTCTGGATTCTGAAGCCATGCTGGCCTTGGCAAAATCCAAGGCAGAATTGGAGGGCGTGGCGGGCATTGAGTTTCATCATGCCGGTTTTCTAACCCACAACCATCCCGATGGCTCCGTGGACGCCATTGTGACCACGTTTGCCTTTCATCATCTGCCGGATTTTTGGAAGGGTGTCTTGAAGGAGGGGTGATCGGTACCTACCTGTGCTGCAAGGAGTGACTCAACCAATCAACCGTTCTTGCCGGAGAGGGGAGCACGGGGTAGAAAGACGCCGTGCTGTCATTTTCGACATGTTGGAACTCTTCGCGTCATTCCTCCGGCCAGGCGCTGGCTGAGGAGATTTGCGCGCTGGGGTTCCGGCGGATTGAACTCGGCCATGGGCTTCGAGCCCCGATGGTTGCGGAGTTGCTGGAAGCCAAGGAACGGGTGGGCTTTGAGGTGTCCAGCGTGCACTGTTTCTGCCCCTTGCCGCCTGAGGTGATTGTGGACAATCCGGATTGTTATGAATTCACGTCGCACCGCCCGGAAGATCGTCGCCGCGCCACACGGTTGGCAATCCAGACCATTGATATGGCGGAGCGGTTCGGTGCCCAGACCGTGGTGGTGCATGCCGGACGTGTCCGCACCCTCAATGAATCTGAAAAACTCCGTCGCCTGGCCGCCAAGGGAAACCTCTTTGACAAGGATTACTCCCGCGCAAAAGTCGAAGCAGTGAAGCGGCGGGAGGCGGTGAGTGAAACGTATCTGCAGCGGTCACTGGATTGTTTGGCGGAGGTGGCCGACCATGCTGCAAAAATGGGGGTGACCCTTGGGATCGAGAACCGCGAGGATTACGAGGCGGTTCCTTCCGAGCGCGAAATCGAAAATCTCCTCCACCGTTTGGAGGCTTCAAATGTGGGTTATTGGCATGACTTTGGACATGCCCAGATCAAACATAATCTCGGTCTGATCTCACACGAACAGTGGCTGGAGCGCATCGGCAAACGCGCGATTGGATGTCATGTTCACGATGTCAAATGGCCGTTCTCAGATCATCAAGCCCCCTTCACTGGAGAAATTCCTTTCGAAATACTTGTGCCCAAGCTTTCCAAATCTGCGGAATTCGTCTTTGAAATGAGCCCTCGGGTTTCCAGAGAGGCCATCCTCGCAGCCAAAGAACGCTGGCAAACTCTTTTTAATTAATGAAAAAAATTATTCTTCCGATCCTCCAAGCCACAGTCACCATCCTTCTCCTGTGGTGGATCTTCAGAAACCCGGAAAACAACCGGGAGATGCTGGCGGCGCTCCAGCATTCTTTCACACAAGGCGCCTGGTATTGGCTGCTTCCGGGGATTGCGGCAGTGGGAGTTGCTTCGGTCCTCCAAACCGAACGATGGCGATGGCTCCTTGCCGCCCAGGGAATCAACATGGGCTGGTGGCGAACATTTAGGGTTTATATGGTGGGGCTTTTTTTTAACCTCTTCCTTCTGGGCGCGACGGGCGGGGATGTCGTCAAAATTTATTATGCCATGCGGGAAACCTCCTCAAAAAAAAGCGCTGCCTTTTTGAGTGTGCTGGTTGACCGAATGATGGGACTTGTCGGCCTGATTGCCGTCACGGTGGTGGTCGTGGCGCTCCGCTGGCAGGAACTCACCGCCCACGCCGTCACAAGAGGCCTTCTCGGTGTGTTGGCTGCCGTCATGGGAGGAATGTCGGCCCTCATCATCTTTGGCTTTCTGGTGGACCGCTTTCATCTTTCCTCCAAGCTCCCCAAGTGGCTCCCTCTGCATGGGAAAATCGTGGAGTTTGCCTCGGCCTTCTCCGTGTATGCCCGTGATGGGAAAACCCTGAGCGCAACCTTCGCGCTTTCGGTGGTCTGTCATATCTTCAACTTTCTGGCCTTCTTTTTTGCCGCGAGGGCTCTCGGCGCTTTTCCTGGATTTTCAGGAATGCTGGATGTCTTTTCGGTCATGCCCATCATCATGGTCATCGCGGCCCTGCCGATCAGTCTCTCCGGCATGGGCGTGCGGGAGGGCCTCTTTGAAAAAATGTTTTCCGTGATGTTTGGGACCGCGAAGGCCATCTCCGTCCCAATCTCGCTTCTCGGCTTTTTTATGGTCGTCTTTTGGGGAATTATCGGCGGCATCATTTATTTTCTTTATCGGCCGTCCGGGGGAATCCATCTCTCTGACATTGAGGAGGAAGTTCAAGCGGTGGAAGATCAGATCGAAAACCCCCGGTGAAACAGCCAGTCCGCCCCCGGGTGATTGCAAACTTTGCCATCACAGCCGATGGAAAGGTTTCCACGCGCAGCAACTCGCCCACGACGTTCACAAGTCCGGCGGACAAAAAACGTCTTCGCGAAATCCGGGCCATGGGCGATGGACTGCTGGCCGGCGCTGGCACCGTGGCCTCAGATTCCATGTCAATGGGGATCACCGACCGGGCCTTGCAAACCCGGCGATTACGTAGAGATCAATCCGCGGAGCCTCTACGTATCATTGTTTCCAACTCGGGTCTTCTTGATCACAGCTTGAATGTTTTCCGCAATGATCGAACCCCCCTTCTTATTTTTTCGACGACCTCGATGCCAGAATCCAAGCGCTCTTCATACCCCGCTTTTTGTGACCTGTGGCTGTTCGAATCAGAAACCGTTCCACTACTTTCCGTCTTAAAAATTCTCCGCGAGGACTACCATCTGAGGTCAATCGTTTGCGAGGGAGGGCCTCGGTTGTTGAGATCCCTGGCAGCGATCCAGGCGATTGATGAGTTGTATGTGACCTTCTGTCCCAGACTCTTCGGAGGCGAGCGTGCCCCAACGCTCACCGGCCTACCAAGTCCCATGCTACCAGCCCCCATGGCATTTCGATTGGTTCACTCAAAAATCGTTGGCTGCGAATTCCACACACATTTCGTTGCACAAAATCAAAAAGTCAGATACAAAATCTGAGAAATGTTCGTAGTGATGATATTGACAACCAACAAAATATTTGTGAATAACTGTCAACTCATCAGAGATTTACCCCAGCTGCCTTAACCAAACATACCATGCCAGAGCCAAAAAAGGAAACCGTCAGGATCGTTCTCCCTCCACGTAGAGACGGTCAGCCCCTCGGAGGCACGCCCCGTGAAACCGCGATGATCAACCTTCCGCCACGTCCGGTGCCGAA
>JBGTAR010000316.1:0-9152 GCA_041749815.1 Terrimicrobiaceae bacterium | reverse complement strand
CTCCAGAGCGGCTTCAATGCAGACGTCCCCAAACCCAAAGGATCGTTCTCCAGCTCAAACAGGGCCCGCGGAGAACCCGCAGCAACTTCCCCAGCAAGGCGGGAGATCCTTTCCTCCATGGCCGGCGGCTCGAGTTTTTTGAGGGCTTCCTGAAATTCTTCGGGTGGAAGATTCAAAAGCAGGGGCAGAACAATCTCCCGCCCGGCTCCGCCGCCCGCCAGAGGCTGGGCTGACAGAACCCTCAACACCCACGGCTGCGCCAACAGCTGGGTGGAAAACTCTTCTCGAAAGTCATCATGTTCCTCAGCGGATCCCACCCCTTCCGGCCAGACCAGAACAAAGGCCAGCTCATTGGACTGGGTGAATCCCCGCTCATAGTCCCGCAATCCTTGAACCGCCGACTCTCCGGTCGGCAGCAAGTTCAGAATGTCAGAATCAAAGGTCGTGTGTTTGGCCAACACCAGCGCCGCAAGCAGGGTACTCACCGCAAGAATGGCAATCAGCACAATCGGGCGGCGGACAATCACCTCCGCAACAAAATTTGCGATGGTGTCGATCAGTCGCAGGCTCACACGTTGAACCGGAATTCCAGCACGTCGCCATCCTGCACAACGTATTCTTTGCCCTCAACACGCAACTTCCCGGCCTCCCGTGCCTTGGCCTCACTGCCCAGGGACACCAGATCTGCGAAGGCCACGGTTTGGGCCGCAATAAATCCGCGCTCAAAATCGCTATGAATCACCCCCGCCGCAGCAGGGGCTTTATCACCGGCCCGGATCGTCCAAGCCCGTGTTTCTTTAGGGCCGGTGGTCAGATAGGTCCGCAACCCAAGCAAATGATAAACCGCACGGATCAGCCCGCTCACTCCACTGTCATCCACGCCCAAACCTGACAGAAATTCCTGCGCCTCTTCAGGAGGCAACTCGGACAACTCGCTTTCGATCTGAGCACTGATCACCACCGCCTCGCTGCCCATATGCTCGGACGCGTAAGCCCGCACCGCATCGACCATCGGATTGGCTTCGGTCTTAGCCAGATCATCCTCAGCCACATTGCAGGCAAAAATGGTGGGCTTGGAACTCATCAGGAAAAACTCCTTCGCCGTGAGGCGCTCCTCATCGGTCAGGTCAGCGGTCAGAGCCGGTCTCCCGGCATCCATATGCGGCAACAATTTCTCGGCAACCACAATTTCCGTCTTGGCGACCTTGTCCCCAGAACGCGCGGATTTTTGCAACCGCTCACAGCGCTTTTTGAGAGATGCCATGTCCGCAAGGATCAGCTCGGTCGCCACGACCTCAATGTCACGCACCGGATCCACGGAACCCGCCACATGATGAATATCACTGCTCTCAAAACAACGAACCACCTGCACAATGGCATCCACTTCCCGGATGTGACTCAAAAACTGGTTGCCCAACCCCTCGCCCTCGCTGGCGCCTTTCACCAAACCGGCGATGTCCACAAACTCAATGGCCGCAGGAATGATTTTTTCGGATTTTGAGATTCCTGCCAGGGCCTGAAGTCGTGGGTCCGGGACATTGACGACCCCGGTGTTTGGCTCAATCGTACAAAACGGAAAATTTGCAGCCTGTGCTTTCCGTGTGCGGGTCACCGCATTAAACAAGGTGGACTTGCCCACATTTGGCAGTCCGACAATTCCAGCTTTCAACATAGACCGCGAACGCTACAGCCCGAACCCCCATGAAAGCAAGCTGCGGGTTGGGGGGAGATTGCAAAGTTGCAGAATGGGTCTGATTGATTGATGGTATCGCCCGATGCGGAAATTTCCCTTTAACAGAATTCTCATGGGTGTTGCTCTCGTTGCCGGTGACACAGCCTTGGTTTTTGCCGAGTCGGGAGCCCCGGTGACGGTGGCCAGTGTGACTCGCGGGGGGGTGAGTGATATGGTGGAAATGAGCGGCACGGTCACAGCCGAAAGGCGTTCTTCGCTTTCTGCGAGGACCGCCGGCTTGGTGAGCAAGGTTCTTGTGGATTCTGGAAGCCGGGTGAAAGAAGGCGAGGTCTTGATTGAGTTGGACGATGCGTTGGCCAAACTGGCTTTGGAACGTGCCAGAGAAGCCTTGAAGGAGTCAGAGAGCGAATTGGCTGAATTGACCCGCCTCAATGAGGAAGGGCAAAA
The DNA here is from genome assembly GCA_041749815.1 of Terrimicrobiaceae bacterium. Lineage (GTDB taxonomy): Bacteria > Verrucomicrobiota > Verrucomicrobiia > Chthoniobacterales > Terrimicrobiaceae > JAJTZA01. The sequence goes on along the minus strand of JBGTAR010000316.1, from coordinate 7,012 downwards.
ACTGATGCAATCCGGAGGGATCCCCAAAACCGAAGCAGAAGCGCGTCAGTCCGCCTTACGCGTGAAAGTGGCGGCGGTGAAGCAGTTGGAGGTGGACGTGCGGGAACAAACCGAGATTGTGAACCGTCACCGCGTGCTTGCGCCGTATGGCGGGGTGATCAGCTCCAAGCTGACCGAGGTCGGCGAGTGGGTCGAAACGGGAGTTCCCGTTCTGGATTTGGTCGAGGTCGATGCCGTTCGATTTGATGTGCAATTGCCACAGGAACGCTTTGCAGAATTGGCGATGGATACGCCGACGATGGTGAGACTCGACTCGCTGCCGAACAAAGAATTTCCTGCAAAAATCCTGGTCAAGGTGCCCGTCAAAGACCCCGTGGCAAGGACGTTCCTGCTGCGATTAACGGTTGATGCTCCTCCCGAAGTGATGGCCCCGGGTGGCTCGGGGCGGGCTATTTTTCAGATCCACAAACCCGGAGATGCCTTGACGATTCCCAGAGATGCCATTGTGCGTCAACCCAATGGCGGGGTCACCGCATGGGTCGTGAATGGCGACCAGCAGGCTCCAAGTGTCACGTCTCAAGTCATCCGCATTGGCGATGGTCTCTCCGGCACGGTCGAGATCCTTGAAGGTCTGAATGAGGGCCAGCAGGTTGTGCTTCGTGGCAATGAAACGCTTCGTGATGGACAAGCCATCAAAATCTCACAGGAACTTTCTTCGGAGTAAGCCGGGATGATCGAGTATCTCATCCGGAGAGGGACGCTGCTGACCGTCGGGGTTTTCATCATCCTGCTCTTCGGAATCCTGGCTGCCATGCGGGTGCCGGTCCAGATGATACCGGACTTGGAAATTCGTACGATCACCATTGAAACTCAGTGGCCGGGAGGAGCCACCCCTCAAGACGTTGAGAAGGAGATCGTGGTTGAACAGGAAGAATACCTTCGCAACCTCCCAAACCTTCAGCGGATGATTTCCACCGCCTCCACGGGCCGGGCCACCATCCAATTGGATTTTCCGTTTGGCACGGACATCAATGAAGCTCTCATCCGCGTCAATAACGCCCTCAGCCAAGTGCCCGCCTACCCGGAAAATGTGGATGAGCCCGTGCTTTACACCAACTCCTTTTCCCAAAATGCCTTCCTGTATTTTGCGGTCACTCCCCTGCCCGGAAACCCGAAAAATCAGGACATGAACATGGTTCGGGACTTTGTGGATGACCAAGTCCGAACACGGATGGAGCGGATCCCCGGGGTTTCGCAGGTTGAACTGCGCGGAGGAGCGGAGCGCCAGATTCAGATTCTTGTGGATCCCTCCCGATTGGCACAGCGCGGCATCACACTCACACAATTGAGGGATGCGGTCAGATCCCGCAACCGCGATGTCTCCGGCGGAGATCTGGACAGCGGAAAACGTCGCTACCTTCTCCGAACGGTCGGACGATTTGACTCCATCGAAGAGATCGGGAACTTGATCCTTAAAAGGCAGGGCGACTCGATCACCCGCCTTTCGCATGTGGCAGAAATCAAACTCGGGCACTTCGAGATTCGTTCCCGGTCTTTTTCCTCGGGAGAGCCGTCCCTGACCCTGGCCGTTCGCCGCGAAACTGGCTCAAACGTCATTGCCATCAAAGAGGCCATCCTGCCAGTCATGGAGCGTCTCAACAGGGAGGTTCTGGAGCCCGAAGGGCTTTCCGCAAGGCTGGTGACCGATGATGTGCGTTATGTGGAGGCCTCCGTCGCAAATGTTTGGCAGAATCTGGCGATTGGGGCCGTTTTGGCGTCCCTCGTGATGTTCGTCTTTCTTCGCTCCCTGCCAGCGACCCTGGTGGGCATGTGCGGGATTCCGATCTGTACCGTGGCCGCCTTCATCGGCCTCCTCCTCACTGGCCGAACCATCAATGTCATCTCCCTGGCCGGCATCGCATTTGCCATTGGGATGACACTCGATAACACGATTGTTGTTTTGGAAAACATCGAACGCCAACGTCAGCGTGGGTTGAAGGGATTTGATGCGGCGATATCCGGCGTCATTGCCGTTTGGCCGGCGGTTTTGGCTTCCACCCTGACAACAATCTTCGTTTTTGCACCTGTGCTATTTGTTCAGCAGGAGGCTGGGCAACTCTACTCCGATATCGCCATTGCCATTTCGGCAGCGATTTTTACTTCACTTTTGGTCGCGGTCACCGTGGTGCCATCAGCGTGTGCGCGACTGAACTTTGGAACCTCCGAACACAGCCGAGAGGCTTGGGCCCCTTTCAAAAGTCAGATCCTTGGTGGTGTTGGCTGGTTGACGGCCACCATGCCACGCCGACTGATATGCCTTGTCACCACCGTCGCCATCACTCTGGCGTCCCTCATTTTCCTCACCCCCCCGGCCGAGTATCTCCCCGAGGGTGAGGAGGCCAAAACCTTCTCCTCCCTCATCGCCCCCCCCGGCTACAATCTGGCAGAAATGGATGCCATCGCTGCGGAAATCCACAAGGAGTTCCTTCCCTCTCTGGAAGATGACCCCGCAAATTTTGATCGTGGGGAAAGCAAGATCCCGGCCCTGATGACCTTTAACCTCCGCCTGCAGCCCGAATCTCTGCGTGTGATCGCGGAACCTAAGAATCCCAAACACATTGATGCGCTCATGGAAATTATCACCGAGCGATTCTCCAAATACCCGGGAATGCGGGGTTTTTCCTCCCGGGGATCCATCATTTCAAGCAATGATGGCGGCACCCGCAGCGTGAATCTCGATATCAGCGGTCCCGAGCTTGCCCCAATTTATGCGGTTGCTCTCTCGGCGTATCGGAGAGCCCAGGAGGTGATTCCCGGGGCACAAATCAATTCGGATCCGTCTTCACTCACGCTTGGGCAGCCCCTGATCGAACTGCGACCTCGATGGGATCGGGCCGCTGAACTGGAATTCACAACGGAAGAATTTGGATACGCCGTGGCCGCCCTCACCGATGGGGCTTTTGTGGACGAATATTTTCTCGGAGATGACAAAATCGATATCTTTCTTTACAGCACCGCCGGCTCCAAACAATCGCTTGAGAGTTTGGACGACATGGCGGTTGCCTCTCCCCAGGGAGCGGTGATTCCACTCAGTGCCGTTGCTGAAATGGTGGATACCGTCGATACCGCCTCCATTCGAAGAGTGAACGGTCAGCGCACGGTGACCCTGAATGTGATTCCTCCCCGCTCGATTGCGCTCGAAACCGCCGTGGGCCTCGTGCAGGAGCAGGTGGTTGATTCCATGCGTTTGGATGGAGAATTCCCCTCCGGCGTGAGCATCGATCTCTCCGGTGCCAGCGATCAACTCATGGAAACCCGCAAGGCCCTGGGAGGCAACTTTGCTGTGTCTATCCTTCTTTGCTATCTGTTGTTGGTCGTGATTTACCGTCATTGGGGATATCCATGGATCATCATGGCCACCGTTCCTCTGGGAATCGCTGGTGGAGTTCTTGGACTCTGGTTGCTCAATGCCGTCGGAGCTCTGCTTCCATGGATTGGTCTCACAGCCATCCAACAGCCCTTTGATATGATCACCATGCTGGGATTCTTGATTCTATTGGGAACCGTGGTGAACAATCCGATTCTGATCGTGGACCAGTCCCTGCAAAACTACCGGGATCACGGCATGCCCGCAGCGGAGGCCGTTCAAAGTGCGGTTGAGGAGCGGCTGCGGCCAATTCTAATGACCACCATCACCACCGTTTGTGGGCTGGCTCCTCTGGTTTTTATTCCCGGCGCGGGAACGGAACTTTACAGAGGAGTTGGTGCCATTGTTTTGTTTGGTCTGCTCTTCTCAACCCTTGTAACTCTCACTTTCCTGCCATCACTCATGACACTGGTTCTGACCTGGCTCACAAAACGCCATGACCATCAGAAAACCCGCGTCTCCTCCGAGGCACCAAGCTTGTCATAGCACCCCACCCAACCCCGCAAGACGAAGCAGTCATATTTTCAGCACCCTTTAATTGTTGGAATGCCTGCGTATTTTTGTAGGCATGGGAATACAATGGAATTGGCTGAGTGAGTGACGATGATTTCTTGGCTAATGTGAATTGGTTTTGTAGTAGACTGGCATGAAAGTTTCACCACTCGTCGCAGTCCTGACTATTGCAGCAGCCATCGCTCTATGTGTTGGACTGGGTTTTTATCAGATTCGCCTGACGGATACCGGAGAAGGGGAGATTCCAAAATCCAACGGCCTTCCCTTTCAGACCGAGGAGGAGTGGACGATTTTTGAAATTGCCCAGTTCCTCGCGGACTTTGGGGGCGTCTCCCAAAAGTTGGAGAATACTTTTCCCGTAGAGCTACATAAAGAGGCTAGCACGGGGAAGGCCGGCGAGTTTGTGGTGATGTGGGGTAAGCTGAAACAATCGATCACGGTTGCTCCCGGCGTGTGGAATCCTTCGAGTTATGAAACCTGGGCTAAGCTTGTGATGGGCACCCCTGATCCGGCGGTCCCCGAGGCTTCCAACTGGCAACTCGCTCAGAGCCTCCTGGCACCTGGCTTCTCAGTCATTTATGCAGAAAACCAAAGAATATCGCATTTTCTGGACCAACATCCAGGATCCGCAGCCGGGCATCTCCAAGCCGCCCTGCTCGTCGGCACGATTGCTTTAAATGATTTCTCCGGAGATTTTAAAGACATCCGCATCCCCCTCAACCGCATGGTTGCGCACATGGCAGCGGCCATGGCCATGGGGATCTCTCTTGATGATCCGGCATGGAAACTTGCGGAAAGCCTCCGACTGACTCTTTGCGGCCAGCAATCCGATGCCCTGGAGTCCTTGGCGTCCTGGCAGGGCACCGGGTTTATGCCGGAATGGAATTCGATTCTCCATCTTCGCAACACATCCGATTGGCGGGAGTTGCGCCGAGCCTCCATTTCTGGAAGCCCTGCGCTGCGGAATGAATATTTTCATGCCCTGTGTCATGCCATCGATGCATCCTCCGGCATCGAATTTCTTAAGGAAACCGGGGAGCCGCCCCAAATTGCAAGCTGGCGCGCTGCAAATGAACGTAATCTGTCAGTTTCGCTCGGGCACATGATCTCCGCCAACGTGCTCACCATGGAATTGGAAGAAGCGGCAGCGGCCGCAAAATCCTATGGGCTCACGGTGTCTGAAAATAATTTCTCTTGGTTGAAGAGCTATCTGGACACCCCGGAGGGATCTCCCATCGTGCGAGGTGAAAGTGGACGGAAGTTTGATATCGCTGGACAAAACTTGATGGCTGGATTTCACCAACGGCATTTCATGCAAGCCACAAACAAACTTTATGAGTTTCTAAATGACAGGTGGGGCGTGCCGGAGCGGTCAGAAAAACTGCTCACCTTTATCAACACACAGATCCCGGACATGAGATACAAACCGTTCCTGCAGCGATTTGTGGCCCGTGATCAGGCGGCGCGCATTCAAGCAAACACCGCGTGCGAGAAAATCATCGCAATGAGCCCCCAAGTGGTCACCCCCTCCTTGTGGACTTGCCTGCGCCTCGATCAGAATAACCAAAACGTCCTTCCCGCTCCTGATTTCCACGCTTGGTTCAATCCAGAAGTGCCTCAAGGGACCGCCTTTGACACCGCTGCCAGATTAATTCAAATCGGCGTCGGTGACGAAAATAACGAACCATGGCTGAAAGAACTCTGGGAGCGTTCGCCCTACACATATGCCCTTTCCATGCATAATGCCTATCTGGAAAATGGCAGGACTTATGATAACCTCAGCGGGCCTATTGTCTCCAAATGGCTGGCACCCATGCTCGATTACGATCTGTCGGCCATTCGCCGACTGGCTGCATGCTATAACACTCAACCCGACCTCTATGAAACCCAGATGGTCAAAGCAGCCAGTTTGGACCCCGATTGTTACATTCAAATGGGCAACTATTTTATGAATCAGGGATCAGAGGAAAAGGCTGCCAAATATTACCTCGCCGCGTTTCATCATGCCACAGACCGGGTTTATATGGCCAATTCGTCACTATGGCTTGTCAAGCATCTCTATGCCAAAGGCGAACTCGAAACGGCGAGTGCCGTGGCTGAGGAGGCCGCAGAAGTCTATTCCTACTCTGGGCTTTTGTCCAAGATGTGGCTTCTGGAGGCCCAGGGCCAATGGGATGACGCTCTGGAAATTGCCAAGAAGATCGATGCCCGCTACAACGACGACTCAACGATCAGCGAAGTGGCCTGCCTGATCCGCGCGCAAAGCAAAGCGGCCGGAATGATGATGCGGCCTGGAGTTGCTGAAAAAATCAAAAATATTTTCCCAACAAATCCTCAGAAGGTTTCCATCTCCGATTTCACTGAGCCACCCACGTCGGGCGTTCTTATCAGAGAGTCCGGCCCAAAACTCGTTCAATTCGGACTGGACAAGGGAATGGTGATTGTTGCCCTCGATGGCCATCGCACAGACAATTTCGAGCAATATCGATGCTTGCGAGAACTCTCCACAGACCCAGAGATGAGCCTGGTCGTGTGGGATGGAAACACCTACAGGGTCAGCGAGGGCAAGCTTGCAAGCAAACGCTTCAGCGTGGATATGGGAGACTATGCCCCCTAAAGCCGTCGTGGAGATGGGCTTGGAAGCCCACGTGTCTCGTTTTAGCGCTTCCGAAAAGCCAGGGGGCTGAAACCGGTCTGCTTTTTAAATTGTCGGGAGAAAAAAAAGACATCGACATAACCCAGTTGGTTGCTGATTTCTCCAATCCCCAGCGAGGATTCGGTCAAGAGATGCCGTGCCCTGCGGATGCGGGTCTCGATAATAAATGCCCGCGGGGATCTTCCCTCACCCGTGTGAAAACACGTGAGAAATGAGCCACGCTGTAGCCATTGCTGCGTGCCAGCTCTGCCACCGAAGGCACCAAAGTCACATCCTCGCTGATTGCGGCGGCTATTCGATGAATTTTCTTCCGGTGGTCGGCGTCGGCAAGCGGGGCGAGACCTGACTTTGCCGGCATTGAGAGGCTGATCAGCAGGCTTAGTAAAATGGTTTCAGCCTCCAAACGTGCACAAGCC
>JBGTAR010000315.1:0-8610 GCA_041749815.1 Terrimicrobiaceae bacterium | reverse complement strand
ATTCGCCGTCTCAGCGAGTTCGACCCTGGTGGTCACCCAACACCTTCGCCGTCAGGGTCAGATGTTTCAGCCATTTGGGCGACTCGTGACCGGTGTACTGCTGCTTCAGGATTTGGCGATTGTGATCGTTTTTGTGGTTCTGGCCGCCGTGCCTGGTGGTGGAACCGAGGTGGCCACTCGGTTGGCGTGGTTTGCGCTTGCTGCTGCCGTGGCGGTTCTTGCGCACTTTAAAATCGTTCCCTGGTTGCTGAGCAAAATGCATGCTGATGATGAATTGCTGCTCCTGGTAGGCCTTGCCACGCTGTTTTTGTGTTTGGGAATCATCTCCTTTTTGGAACTGCCCCTTGTGGCGGGAGCGTTCCTGGCCGGGTTTGCCTTGGCCGCATTTCCGGTGAATGGACTTCTCAGGGGCCTCCTGGGTTCATTGTCATCATTTTTCATGGCCGTCTTTTTTACGGCCCTCGGAATGTTGGTGAAAATTTCGAGTTGGCAGGTTTTGGGCCAGGCAGTTCTTCTGGCTTTGGTGATTGTGATCCTCACGCCGATTGTGGTTTCCGCAATTGTGGAGTTCGCCGGTCAGAGCACTCGAACCGGCATCGAAAGCGGGCTCTTGCTTTCGCAGAGCAGTGAGTTGGGGATTGTGCTCGGACTTGCCGGTGTGCATGCCGGTCAACTCACGGGGAATGACTTTTCCGTGCTCGCGCTGGTGGCTGGAATCACGATGACCCTCACCCCGCTGATTGCGACCGATCAAATGACGTGGCGGCTCATGCACTGGCATCCGGGACGGCGAAATCGCAGTGCGATGGCAAAATTCAGTGACCATGTTTTGGTGTTGGGGTTCGGGAGCAGTGGGATGTGGGTGGTCAAACCTCTGCGTGAGGCCGGACACCGGATTCTGGTTGTCGATGATGACAGTGCGGTGATCGAGGATCTGGCCTTGATCGGGATTCCCTGTCTGCGGGGCGATGGCTCGGATGCGCGGCTCCTCAAATTTGTGGGTGCGGCAAAAGCCAAACTCGTGATTGCCTCGCTGCCGCGGCTCGCCGATTTATTGAAGGTGATCCGTGCCGCCCCGGATGTGCCTGTCGTCGCAAGAGTCTTCGAAGAAGTTGAGGCCGCTGCCATTCGCCGAGCTGGCGGGATCGCCGTTTTAAACTCCGAGGCGGCTGTCGGTGCCTTCATGGATTGGTTTCACAATCAGAAAGACCCCGGCAAGGACGAAAACACTTTCAAGAAAAAGCCAGACGAAGAGCCCCCACCGCAGAAAGGATAATCATCAGCCACTCAAACGCACTCTGATTGATCAACTTGAGGAAGAACCTGGCAATAAAAACCCCGGCAATAATCACCGGCGCAAGAGTAAGGTTCAGGATCAGGCTTTCGTGGCTGATTAAACCGAGGGACGCGCTAAAAGGAATTTTGACCACATTTACCACCAGGTAAAACCACGCGGCGGTGCCCACAAACTCCAGTTTGGGCAGGCGGCAAGCCAGAAGGTAAATCGTGGTGACCGGCCCGGCGGCATTGGCCAGCATCGTCGTCACCCCGGCCAACCAACCCAACGGCCAGCCATACCGGCGTTGCTCGGCCTTGAGCACCACGTTCGGTAAACATTTTTGAATCACGACCAGCACCAATAGCCCAAGCGTGAGGCACCCCATCAGCCGGGCAAACGTTGACGGCTCAATCCGCGGCATAAGCACCCAGCCGCAGATGATGCCGAAAATGGCCGGCGGTAAAAGCCGCAGGACAATGGCCGCACGGGAGTGGGCATGGAATATCCAGACCGCGATGATGTCGCCCACAATCAGCATGGGCAGGATCGCCCCGGTGGATTCACGGGCAGGATACACCTGCGCCATGAGCAACACCGCCAGCATCCCAGCCCCTCCAAATCCGCCCTTGGCAAAACCGATGCACAGCGCCGCCGCCGCCGCCAAGGCGAATTGAAAGGAAGTGAGGTCGAACACAGAGCTTCAGATCTATCCGCTCAGCACAGGCATCGCAATCCGCAAGAACAGGAAGTCGCCTTGGGACGCGATTCCCCATGGCCGACACGATGCCGGCAGCTGGGCGGCAAGATTTCATCAAGCCCTTCCTATCTTGCCCCATCGAACTGCCCGCATGGCGGCTCCAGATTTGAATAAACCACTCCAAAAAGCCGACTCGCAAATCCCTGCTGCCTTTGTTATGATGTCGTTGTCGATTATCACCCAAAACATCAGCAACCATGCCAGCCATCCACGCCTACGCCGCTACCTCTGCCAAAGGAACCCTCCAACCGTATGATTTCGATCCGGGCGAACTCAAGCCGGAGGAGGTTGAAATCAAGGTCACCCATTGCGGGGTGTGCCATTCCGATCTCTCGATGCTGGACAATGATTGGGGAATGACGGCTTATCCTTTTGTGCCAGGACACGAGGTGGCGGGAACGGTTGTTGCCCTGGGAGACCAGGCAAAGGGACTAAAAATCGGTCAGCGTGTGGGACTGGGCTGGTCCGCGCAGAGTTGTCTTTCGTGTCATGAGTGTCTCTCCGGCGATCACCAACTCTGCCCCACCACGCAGGCCACGATTGTGGGACGTCATGGGGGATTCGCAGATCGCGTGAGAGCGCAGTGGACATGGGTGCGTCCGCTTCCTGATGCCCTGGATGCTGCGAAAGTGGGTCCTCTGCTGTGCGGCGGTATCACCGTTTTCTCCCCGCTCCTGATCCACCAGATCTCCCCCGTCGCTCGCGTGGGTGTGATCGGAATCGGCGGCTTGGGACACATGGCCCTTCAATTTGCCAACAAATGGGGTTGCGAAGTGCATGCCTTCACAACGAGTGACAACAAAGAGACGGAAGCCCGCGAGCTTGGTGCCCACCATGTTCACAACACCAAACGTGATGGGGCTCTGAAAACGCTTGCTGGCAGTCTCGATTTGATTATTTCCACCATCAATGTGCCGCAAGATGTTCCGGGACTGCTGGGCAGCCTTGCCCCGAAAGGACGCCTGCACGTGGTCGGCGCCGTGCTTGAGCCAATGGCCGTTCCAGCGCTTGGTCTCATTTTTGGCCAAAAATCTGTGTCAGGATCCCCAACCGGCAGCCCCACGGCCATTGATGCCATGCTCGCGTTCAGCGCCCGCCATTCCATCGCCCCCGTCATCGAAACCTTCCCCCTGTCCAAAGTGAACGAGGCGCTTGATCATCTGCGCTCCGGCAAAGCCCGCTACCGTATCGTGCTGGAGAATGATTTGGGATGATGAAAAAGTGAGCTTTTTCAAAAGCCACTCGTCGACTGTCAAGATGCGCGCTGTCGGTGCCGTGAGGCTTCGCCAGCACGTGATTGTGTTCGTTTTCCCGGTTCAGCATCCATGATCGGGGCAGGCTGAGTCCGTTCATTTTGTCAGTCCGGCCGATCTGGCCCAGCGGTTGGCGAGCACGCCGTTCACAATGAGTTGCAGGGGATGATAAAACATCACGGGCAAAAGGATCAGGGTCAGATCCGCCTGATGACCGAAGATGAGAACTGCGAGCGGCACACCCATGGCGAGGGTTTTTTTCACGGAGCAGAAATAGGAGGCAATGGCATCTTCCCGGGAGAGCCGCAGAAACCGGTTGGCTGAAAAAACAAGCAGGGACATGATGGAATAAAGCAGGACAATCAGCAGGAGGATTTTGGCTGTGAGGAGGAGCCCGTATCGTGCCCAGACATTCTCCACCACGGAATCGCAGAAGGCCGTGTATACAATAAAAAGGATGACGAAATTGCTGATGCGGGTGACCCAGATTTTGCGTGAGTCCACCCAATCCTTCACGAGATTACGCAACAACATCCCGGCAGCGAATGGAACAAGCGTGAGCAGCATAATTTTGAGCAGCAAGGGAGCGAACGGTGCGCTGCTGCCGGGCTTTTGCATGAGCATCTGGACCAGAACCGGGGTAATGACCACGCCGATGATGTTCGAGAAGGCCGCATTAAACAGGGCTCCGGGGGTGTTGCCGCCAGCTGCTGCGGTGAATACGACCGAGGTGGAGATCGTCGAAGGCAGCACGCAGAGGTAGAGAATTCCCTGACGGACGGCAACGGGGGCATCCGGCCAAAACCATGGGATCCCGGCATTGAACAATAGTCCCACCAGCGGAAAAATCAGGAACGTGAAACTTTGAATCACCAAGTGCAATCTCCAGTTGCTTGCTCCAGTGCGAATTTTTTCAAAAGCCAGCGAGAGGCCCTGAAGAAACAAAATCAAGGCAATGCCAACGTTGTTCAGCAATTCAGCATGGAGCGCCCCGCCGCGCGCTCCAGGACCCGGCAGCACGAAGGCAAACGCCACCGCCAAGATCAGCCCCAACAGAAAGCCATTGCTCCGGATCCAGTGAATTTTGTGGGGTGTGCGATTGTCCACCAAGGCATCATTACATTGAGAAATAGAATTTGCGATTCTGACTTCCGCCTGTCTGATTGGTCAGCACACAATGACAAATACCCTGTTCGACCCAATCACTGTGGGAGCTTGGAATCTCCCTAACCGCATTTTTCTCGCCCCACTGACCCGGGCTCGCGCCGGGGCTTCTCGTGTGCCAAATGCGTTGATGGCGGAATATTACCGTCAGCGTTCCTCGGCTGGTCTCATGTTCACGGAGGCGACCTCGGTGACGCCGATGGGGGTGGGTTATGCGGACACACCAGGAATTTGGTCCGCCGAGCAGGTTGAGGGATGGAAATTGATCACAAAGACTGTGCATGAGCAGGGGGGGCACATCGTCATGCAACTCTGGCATGTGGGGCGCATCTCGGACCCAATTTTCCTGAATGGAGAAACTCCGGTTGCACCCAGTGTGGTTCGCCCGGGCGGGCATTTGAGCCTTGTTCGACCGATGAAGGAATTTGTCACCCCGAGGGCTCTCGCCACGGAGGAAATCAGTGGCATTGTTGAGGTGTACCGCACAGGCGCACAAAATGCACTTGCCGCGGGATTTGATGGCGTCGAGTTGCATGGCGCGAATGGCTACCTGCTTGACCAATTTTTGCAGGACTCGACCAACCGCCGCACGGATGAATATGGGGGCTCGGTTGAAAACCGGGCTCGTCTGATGCTTCAGGTCACGGACGCTGCGATTTCCGTCTGGGGAGCAGACCGTGTCGGCATGCACCTTGCGCCCCGGGGCGACGCTCATGACATGGGCGATTCCAATCCGCTTGCGACCTTCGGTTATGTCGCGAAAGAACTCGGCCTCCGTAAGATTGCCTTTATTTGTGCCCGGGAGGCCCTGGGCGAAAACCGGATCGGCCCAAAACTCAAAGACGCGTTTGGTGGCGTCTATGTGGCCAATGAAAAATTCACACGGGAATCAGGAAATGCCGTGCTGGCCGCTGGGGAAGCCGATGCGGTGGCCTTCGGGGTGCCATTTATAGCCAACCCGGACCTGCCTGCACGCTTCCGTCTTGGTGCGCCGTTGAATGATGCAGATTCGACGACGTTTTATGCACCCGGAGCCAAAGGTTACACCGACTACCCCACCTACCAACCCGAGCATGCCGCGGCCTGAGACATTGTTATCGGTTCTCGACCTGTGCCCGATTCCACAAGGTGGCACTGCCTCGGAAGCCTTTCATCATTCACTCGACCTCGCCCGTCATGTGGAGGCTTGGGGGTACCATCGTTTTTGGGTGGCAGAGCATCACAGCATCCCCGGCGTCGCCAGCGCCGCGACTTCGGTCGTTATTGGCCACCTCGCCGCCGGCACCTCGCACATCCGTGTGGGGTCTGGTGGAATCATGTTGCCCAATCACGCACCCTTGGTCATCGCAGAGCAATTTGGCACGCTGGAATCGCTCTTCCCGGGCCGTATTGACCTCGGACTCGGACGGGCGCCCGGTGGGGACCAACTCACAGCGAGAGCCCTGCGTCGCAATCTCGGGAGCAATGGCGACACGTTTCCCCAAGACGTCCGTGAGTTGCAGGGCTATTTTCGAGCTTCCCCGCATCATGGATCGACGCCAAGGGCGATTCCGGGCGAGGGACTTGAGGTGCCAATTTATCTGCTTGGTTCCAGCACGTTCAGTGCGGAGCTTGCGGCAAAATTGGGGCTGCCCTTTGCTTTTGCCTCCCATTTTGCGCCGGATGACTTGTATGCGGCCCTTGAGATTTACCGGTCACAGTTTGAGCCTTCAGCAGCGCTCTCCGCTCCACATGCCATGGTTGGTGTGAATGTGTTTGCAGCTGACAGCGATGCCGGGGCGGAACGGCTTTTCACCACGCTGCAGCAGCTGTTCTTAAATCTCATTCGCGGCCATCCGAAGCAAATGCCACCGCCAGTTGAATCCATGGAGGATCGCTGGAATCCCGTCGAAGAATCGCATGTGCGACGTATGACGCGTATTTCCTTGGTTGGCGGGCCGGAAAAGGTTCGTGATGGGCTGGAGGCTATCCTCTCCGCGACACAAGCTGATGAGATCGTGGCAACGTCCCCCATCTTCGATCATCGGGCTCGCCTGCGGTCTTTTGAGATTCTTTCCGAAGTTTTCCATCAAAACTCCCAGCTTCTTTCCAAATGACAAAACCCCACACATCCCAATGAAACCATCAATTTTCGTGCGCCCCCTGACTGCGAACAGGAAGTCCTCAGGTTCATTGGCAGAGTGAGCATCCATCACGTGGCGGTGGCACGCCTCACCGCCGAACAGGTCGCTCGGCGTGTTGCCGTGAGCGTCGTTCCTCTGGCCTATCCGTATTTCCAACAAGATGGCCCTGCCGAGCGAAACCCTTTCCCAACACCGCAATAACTGAGGCAGGCAGGCGGTTTGAGAAGGGTTGATGTCAGGGTGAGGCCGCCGGATTTTGAGGTTCGCCCGTCCGATCGCATTTGCAATAACCAACACAGGCTAAGCTTGTTTCTTGAAGCCCGACCCTGTTTCCTTTGCAAGACCATGGACCGTGAATTATTGCCCCTCGACCGGCAGCTTCGGCAGGAGATCCTCCTTGCTCGTGAGCGGGTGTATCGGTTCGGCTCACCAACGCCGATGGAAAGGCTGGTTTTGCCCGGTGATGACGAAGGTCCGGAAATCTGGGTTAAACGCGAGGACCTCTCTCCGGTCAAGTGTTATAAATGGCGAGGAGCCTGCAATCGGATGTCCGTGCTGACTCCGGAAGAAGTCGCCCGGGGTGTGGTCACAGCGTCAGCAGGCAATCACGCCCAGGGCGTCGCACTCGCCGCAAAAACGCTCGGAATCTCCGCTCGTATTTACATGCCGCGCTCAACTCCAAAAGTGAAACAGAGCGCGGTTCGCCATCATGGCGGGGACTTTGTTCAGATTATCTTAACGGGCGACAGCTATGATGATGCCATGACCGCTGCCCGCGAGGACGAACGCACCAGCGGCTCGATCTACATTCACGCCTACGATGACCTGCTGGTCATGGCTGGCCAGGGAACGTTGGCTGACGAGATTGTGCTTTCCGGGCATGGTCCCTTTGACATCGCTTATCTCCAGATTGGCGGAGGGGGAATGGCGTCAGCCGTTTCCAATTGGCTAAAAGCCTATTGGCCAAATATTGAGATCGTTGGCGTGGAAGGCATCGGTCAGGCAAGCATGAAGGCAGCGCTCGCCGAAGGCAAACCGGTCGAGTTGTCCGAGGTGGATATCTTCTGTGATGGCACAGCCTTGCGCAAAGCGGGTGCTCTTCCCTTCCAGATTTGCCAGAAAACTTTGGACCGTATCGAGATCGTCACAAACGCCGAGGTGAGTTCCGCGATCCGGGTTCTTTGGGAAACCCTCCGTTGCGTTTCCGAGCCCTCCGGAGCGATGGGTCTCGCCGCCCTCCTGAAAAATCGCCAGGCACTAGCCGGGAAGCGGGTCGTTTTGCTGATTTCCGGTGCCAACATGGACTTCCTTCAACTGGGCCTGATTGCCCAATCCGAAGGTGCGGCCAATGCCTCCTCCCGGACCCTGAGGATTCTCATTCCCGAACAATCGGGCACCATGCTCGCACTGCTCGACACATGTTTCGCCGACATCAATATCGCAGACTTTCAATACGGAAAGCAGGACATCGATAAAGCTTGGCCGATCTTCACCATCAGCGCGGAAGACCCGTCGTTGCTTGATTCTCTTCCTGCCAAACTCGATGCTGCCGGATATCATTGGCAGGACCTCGCCGGCGCAGTGGATGTGGCCTTCCGCGCCATTCCCCTGCGGGGTGATTTACTCGCATGCCCCGCATTCCTCCGTCTTGATTTTTATGAACGCCCAGGAGCGCTCCATGACTTCCTCAACCAAGTCGTCCGAGGGCGCGCGAGCATCTGTTATTTTAATTACCGCCAATCCGGCGAACGCATCGGCCGAGCGCTGATCGGGCTCGATTTTACCACTTCCGCCGAACACGACGAATTCCTCAGCACCCTGCCGGAGCACGGCGAAGGATACCGATCATGCAAGCCGGTCGATGCCGAAGCGTTCCGGCGGCTCGCCGCATGACCTCGGTTTGAGGCATTTAGTTCGGCCCTAACAACGTCAGTTCGCGACACTCCCGCACTCCACGGAGGAAAGTCTCTGCGGCCCGCGCGGCGGCAGCTTTTGAGTCATTTTGTGCCGTGTTCAGGCTTTCTTACCGCCAGA
>JBGTAR010000314.1:0-5248 GCA_041749815.1 Terrimicrobiaceae bacterium | reverse complement strand
TCGGAAGTTTGTGACATTGGAGCACGAAATTTCCGATTCCAATGGCAACCGCCTTGGCCACGGCAAACAGAGTTTGCTTTATGTCTCCTCCACCGATTACCGGATGATTGATATCCCTGCCGAAGTCACGACCGCGTTTCTGCAATACACTTAAAACTCAAGACACCAAGCGAGCGATGGAGGGCAACTCAACTTCAATCACCCCAAAACAAGGGCAGCTTTCCCTTCAGGCCATGGATCCCTCCGTCGCCACAAGCCCCAAGAGGATCGTGCTGCTTGTGGCTTCCTTCCTTGCTCTGATCCTCAATGGCTGCGAGCCCGATCAGCCACCCGAACCCACTCCGACACCGTCTCCCACCCCGGCGGTGATCCCTCCCCCGAAACCCACTCCCACACCAACGATTGCCCGCAAGCCCATGGACACGGCGCAACTTTTTAACGGGGTCACCTTTGTCAACAAGCTGGTCGCTCCGCAAAGCGAAGACCTTGCCTCCATCGAGCGCACCAATCCCACAAGCTACATCGCGGAGATTAAGGTCACTGTCGAAAGACCTCGTCCATCAACAACCCTTGCGGATTTTCAATCCAATGACCCCGGCCTTGCGACCATTCTTGGAAAAATCCCCGGATTTCCGGAGAACGCTCAGGTTTCCCCCGCCTTTGCAAAAATCTATGACCTGAAAGTCAATTGGATTCGTGAACGGCTTTCCCGGTTGGACCAACTTTTATCACGTCATAATTTTTACGACTGCGAAACGATTTTGGAATTCACGGCCCCGAAATCCGGGCGTCCGATTTTGTTGTTAAAAGGCGACATGGATGTCAACACCGACGGTTCGGATGGCGACCGAAATGTGGACGTGGATGGGTCCTCTCGATTTTTCCAACCGCAGACAAGCTTCCGGTGGAAAAAACTCACTGACCGCCCGAATCCCTTCCTTGAAAAAACCGAAGTCCGACTTGGTGAGCTGAAGGCTGAATACGCCGTCAAGGGACTCACGGCTGAGAGAAACACGGAATTAAAAAGCGGCATCGAAATGTTGAGTCGTCGGGTTTACGACCTGAAAAATTGGAGCTTTTTGGCATCAGCGAGCGACCCATCCATCGTGCTTCCCGGCTTTATGCTCAGGGCCGAAGAGGGTCGTGCTCCCTATGCGGCACTTGGAGATTATGTGGTGGTTTTTTATGACGGCAAAGGGTACCCGGCCATTGTGGGAGATGCCGGGCCCTCCTTCAAATTCGGAGAAGCCTCCATGCGACTTTGCAAAGAACTCAACGAAAAGTCATCCGCAATGGCCCGTCCCGTCAGTGATCTAAATGTGGCGTATTTGGTTTTTCCCGGCTCGGCCGATGAGCCCGGCCCGCCAGACCTCGGCAAATGGAGAGAACAATGCACCAAACTGCTCGCAGAGATCGGGCTTGGCGATGTGGACCTTCATACGTGGGAGGATCTTGTCAAACCTTGGCCAACGCCAACGCCAACGCCAACGCCAACGCCAACGCCAACGCCAACGCCAACGCCAACGCCAACGCCGGTCACAGAAGCGGATCCAATGCCTGAAGGCTCCCCTATTCCGGAGGTTGTGCCGGCTCCCGAGGCCAGCCTGGAAACACCGGCAGTTGATGAGCCATCTCCGGCGTCTGCGGAGATGAAAGCGCCTGAGCCAGAAACCTCCAGAGAGAATGCCATTGAGCCGGAAGTTGCTCCGGTGCCAGAAAGCTCACCGAATCCGTGAAGCGCGAAGGATTTCCTGTCGCGATTTCTGGGTTAGGTTGTGCATGTTCCCTGGGCTTTCACGTCAGCCAAGTCGCCCAATCCCTTCGATCGGGCTCGGCCCATGTTGTGCCTGTTGATTTGTTTTCTGTAGAAGGCTGCCAAGCTCGGACCGCGGCCCAGTTTCCTGATTCCCCGGCCGAGTTGGCGGCATCAATCCACACCCCCTCCAGACGATGGTCACGAGCGGCGCAGTCGGTTCTCATTGTGCTCGCCGAAGCTCTCCAAAATTGTGAGACCTTCCAACCTGACGTTGTGATTGTGGGAACAACGAGCGGTGGAATGGATCTGGGGGAGGCCTTCTACCGGCGTGCTGCGGACGGAGGAAACCTGGACTCGGCTTCACGGAGGGTGAGGAGTTATCTTCCCCAAACTCCGGTGCTTGATGCGTTGCGGGTCTTGGGAATACGTGCCCCGGTGCGTGTGGTCTCCAATGCCTGTGCCTCGGGCACCAACGCTTTGGGCATGGCATGGCACCTTGTCCGAAGTGGACAAGCCAACAGGGTGATTGCCGGGGGGTATGACACCCTTGCCCAGCTTGTCTTTGCCGGGTTTGATTGTTTGAAGGCATCCACTCCGGAATTGTGTCGGCCATTTGATGCCGGACGCTCCGGACTTGTCCTTGGAGAGGGAGCGGCCTTCTTTTTGATTGAAAGAGAGGGCGCCATAAAAATCACTGGCTATGGATCGGCCACGGACACCCATCACCTCACACAGCCCCACCCCTCCGGATCTGGACCAGCGACAGCTATGCGCCGGGCCTTGGAAGCGGCAAGCTGTGAACCTGATGCCGTGGATTATATCAATGCCCATGGGACAGGCACTCCACAAAATGATGCATGCGAGGCAGCGGCCATCCAGAGCGTGTGTCCGAAGGCCGCCGTCAGCAGCACCAAAGCCATGACTGGACATACCCTGGGCGCAGCGGGAGCCATCGAGGCCGCCTTTTGCGCGATCAGTCTTCAGCAGGGTTTTCTTCCACCAACCTTGAATTTCCGAGGTCCTGATCCGGGTGTTTCCCTTGATTTTGTCGTGAATGCATCAAGAGAATCCCCACCCCACAAGGTGCTCTCAAATTCCTTTGGTTTTGGTGGGGCCAATGCCTCCATCCTTCTTGAGGTAGAATGAGTGCCCCATCTCACATTCTTGGCACAGGTTGGGTGACTCCCCATGGGCGCTCCGTTCATGACGTCTGCGAGAAGCTATCCCGTGGCGAAACTCCCCCGTGCGAAACTCTGGAGTTCGCAGATAATGCCTGGCCTTGTTACCGGGTGGATCCCTCCTCTCTTCCCGAGACACAGGTGTTCCCCCGCTTGCGGCGCTCAGGCCATCTTTCACATTTCGCCCTGGGAGCAGCTATCAATGCGGTCGATGCAGCGGGTTTGACAGAGGAGGAAAAATCACAGATGACCATTGTCTTTGCGACCTCGGATGGGGGCGTTACTTACACCCGCAGATTTTTTGCAGAGCTGGGAGTGCGCGGTCCGGGCGCAGGCAGCCCTCTGCTATTTCCTGAGACCGTTTACAATGCGGCGGCGAGTCATATCGCCGCTTATTTCAAATCGCACAGGGAAGCCACAGCCATGGTGGGTGATGCGTCCGTGGCATTGAGTGCAATGGCCGCTGGTCGGGAGCAGTTATCCTCAGATCTCACAAAGCACGTCCTCATCGTGGCTGCAAACGAGTGTGATGCCATCTCCGCTGCGGGTTATTCACGTTGGAATTTTCTCCGTCAGTCTTCGGGTGGCCCGGAGGGAAACATCTTTTCTGAAGGGGCTGCGGCCATTGTGCTGGGTCCAGCCCAACTCGGAAAACCAGTAATCACGTGGTGTCAGGAAGGACGTCCCTATTTTTCATCGCAAGAGGCCTTCAACAGCCTGCAGGAAATCTTCACCTGCCATGACATGTTGCCTTCTTTGATCTTTGCATCCTGCCATGGAACCGCTCTGCAAGAGCTCGAAGCACAAGCCATCAACCACCCATCTGTCGAAAGAATCGATGTCAAAAAATCCTTGGGAGAAGGATTGGCCTTTACGGCCATGGCCCAAGTGGTTGCGGCATCGCATCACGTGGAGATGACATCAAAAACCGCCCTTGTGAGTGTGTGCGGGTTTGCCAGTGGCACCGCGGCGGCTGGCGTGTCATTCAAGTGACTGGTCTGCTGGTCCCGGGGGTCGGGTCCCGTTATGGCGCTGTTTTAACAAGCCAGAAGGTCTTGGAACCTTCCTGCTCCACCGGGAGGATGTTGATCCCCGGCTGACAGACGAATGGGTCTCCAAGATCTTCGAAACCACTCAGGGTGAGGCTTTTTTGCAGCTGATATGACATGCCGGGTTGACCTGTGAACTGCAATTCAAACGAATTGCCTCCCATGGGAATGATTGCGATGATCTCAGGAGGGAGCGCTGGTGCACTCAAGGACAGAGAGGCATTATATCCCGTGAGTAAAAAGCCGGCGAGGACTTCAATATCCTCGGCAGATTCAAAGTCAGGCACATTGTTGTAGTATTCGGTCAGGTAAAGACCTGTCTCGTATTCATAAAATTCCAAGCGGTAGGTCCCTTCAACGAGTTCCCCGATCTGATAGGAGCCGTCACTTGGGTAGGTAGTGATGCCCGTCGCATACACCCATGAGGAGGAATTTTCATCCCAGCGATAAGCGCTGACGCTCACATTTCCCAAGGGAGAAACCCCGTCAGGTCCGGTCACCACACCCGAGATGCGCCCGGCCTTTGCCAGTGCAGCATCTATGCCCGTCACGGTTGCTCCCAATGAGACTTCAACATCAGCTCCTGAGTAGATGTCCGAGGCGTTGTCAAAAGCCGCGCGGATATATGCGCCGTTGTTGTCCACAAATTCCACCCTGTAAAGCCCCTCACGCAAGCCTGCAATAGCATATTCACCTTGTGAATTCGTGTGGTCATAGCCCTTATACTCCCAATACGAGTCCGAGGAATTCCATCCATAGGCGGCCACATAAATGCCATAAATCGGGGATGAATCTGAGACATCTGTGACCGCTCCGGTAATTTTTCCTGCCGCACCCAGGATGGCATCAATATCAAACACCTCGCCACCTTCAGTGATGATAATATCCTGGCCGTCATTTAATTCGGCAACATCATCATAATATTCAGGAGAATAAGCTCCCTCCTCATAGTCAGTAAAACCAATCCTATAGGTTCCTGCTTTTAATCCGCCAATCCGGTAGTTGCCCAGTGAATCAGTTTGATTGGCGTTGGCATATTCCCAATAGGATTCTGCGGCGATCCATCGATAGGCTTGAACAGTGATGCCCTCCAAGGGGAGATTGCCCATATTTTTGACGTTTCCGTAAATTTTACCAGCCAAAGCAAGCGAAGCATTGATCCCCATGATCTCAGTGGCTTCGGGAATGATAACATCAAGGCCATAATAGAAGTTGGCCGCATCATCATAAGTTTCCGGCGCATAATTGCTGTTGATATTATCTCT
>JBGTAR010000313.1:0-15177 GCA_041749815.1 Terrimicrobiaceae bacterium | reverse complement strand
CATGAAGGCGAAAGCGTCCATTGTCGAATCCAACCCGAAGATATCAATATTGTCGCATCCTGAATGCGGAGCGCCGCAATCGGGAGCTTACCTGAGGCTTCCCACGGCTGTGAGGATTCCCTCACGGCTTTCGAAGACCTCACGGCTGACCGGATAATTCGTGGACCGGTAATCGACAAAAACTTGCTCCGAGATTTCTGCGCCAGGAACGGAAGACCGCGGAAAAATATAGATGCGGTTCCGGTTGGGAATGGCGATCAATGCGTCCGGGCCAATGGTTTCCAAAAACAGGTCGCCGAAATCGGGTGCAAAGACGCAGGAGGCAAAGTGAGGGTCGTCGGATTGCAGAACCGCATATCGAATGACCCCACGACTATCACGAACCAGCGTTGGCTTCAGGGTGGCCAGGAGGGCTGACGCATTGGAGCGGGCGGCCTGGAGGATTTCATCCAGCTGGAGGGGTGGCTTTGACGCTGCCGCGCGGGTGAGCGGTTTGAGTTCCTTGCCATCAAACCGAACGGGAAGAGCAACGGTTTGCGAACTCCCCGGGACCGGCCATGTGATCTCATTGGCCATAAATTTTGGTTCTGGCAAAAGAAACCAGGGTTCCTCTGCCATAGAAACCGTGAGGGTCATGAAGAAGCAGACAAGAAGAGCCCTCATATTAAAACACCCTCCTGAAACCATCCCCGCCATCGCGGAACGCTGACAAGGGAACCGGGTCAGGAAGGCCAGCCGTCATACAGAAAGCAAAAAACTGGGTTCCCATGGTCTCTGGGTGCATCAGAGCTTTGAGGGCTCGCAAGAATTTTGCGTTGGCCTCTGAGGGTTTTTGACCATCAAGACTTCGTAACAGGGAGGTCGCTGCTCCGACCAGAAAGTGGTGCTGATCACAGAAGCCACAGGCCTTCAATCCTGCCGCTTGGGCGGCCTCCGTCAAAGAGGTGAGATCCACATGGGCGGTGATGTCTTTTTGGCCAGGATCTTCGAGGACGTGGTCATCTCGACGGTGGGCACGGAAGGAGGTAAATGTGCCTCGCACCCGGTCCTCCCTCAACAATTGCTCCCGGGAAAGTCCATAATCCAACACCAACAGGAATCCGCGCTTGAGTCGGTTCGCGACTTGGTCGATCCATGTTTTGGCGAGGGGACGCACCTCGGTGAGGTAGCCTTTGGGACGCTGGGGAAAATTTGCGGTCTGCGCAGAAAGACTCTCAGGGAGATCGCTTTCCACAAATTCGAAACCACCTTCACCATGCCGGACCCTCAGTTCGTTCCAACCAGATCCGTTGGAACATAAAAGATGAAAAGGCATGGCATCAACCAACTCATTGGAAAAGTGCACACCTTCAAAGTCCGGCAGGTCCTCCAGCGAATCAAACCAAAAGGCCTGTGGGTTCGTCAGTCGGGACATTTGGATTTCCTTGAGTGCAGGCAGAGGCTCCACAATCGCATAACGCAAAGAACTTGAAAACTCCGGGGAAGCTGCCCTGAGCACATCCGCTGCGAGGTGCCCTTCATCGGCTCCCTGCTCAACCACAAAAAAGTCCCGGGGTTTTCCAAGGGCGGCCCACATCTCCTCGTACAATGAGGCAAGGATCGCACCCAAGGCAGGCCCGACACTGACACTTGTGTAAAAATCTCCGCTTCCCCCCACCCGCCGGATGCCAGAGCCATAATACCCGACCTCCGGCGCGTAAAGGGCAAGCTCCATGAACCTTGCAAAGGAAATCGAGCCCTCAAGCGCAATCTCCCGGGCAATCAGTTCCTGACAGGTCAACGGAAATCTTCCATGGGCGGACACGAACAAAAGATATTTCTGTCCCCATAAACATTGTCGATCCGGGCAACCGCCGGCCAGAATTTGAAATCCTGAAGCCAGGGTGCCGGAAAGGCCCCCTGAGACCGCGGATAGGGGCGATCCCATGTGTCGCCACACACGGCAGAGGCTGTGTGAGGGGCATTTTTTAGGGGATTGTTCGTTTTGTCCAGGGACCCACTTTCGATGGCATCCAACTCAGCACGGATGGCAAGCATGGCATCACAAAAGCGATCAAGCTCCGCGAGCGATTCGCTTTCCGTGGGCTCAACCATGAGAGTTCCCGGAACCGGCCAGCTCATCGTCGGGGAATGAAATCCAAAATCCATCAAGCGCTTGGCAATGTCCTCCACCTCGACACCAGCCCGGGTTTTCCACTCGCGGAGGTCGAGAATACATTCATGGGCCACAAAACCGTTTTTGCCGCGATACAGGATGCTGAAGGCCTTCTGTAATCGGAAGGCAATATAGTTGGCGTTTAAAATGGAGACTCGGGTGGCTTGCGCCAGCGCTTCGGGCCCCATCATCGCCAGATACATCCAGGGAATCACAAGAATGCTGGCACTGCCCAGAGGCGCCGCAGCAACCGCCCCGACCTGTGTGGGGCCAACCATTTCCAGAGGATGCCCCGGCAAATATTCAGCAAGATGTGGAGCGGCGCAGATAGGGCCGACCCCGGGTCCCCCGCCTCCGTGGGGGATGCAGAACGTTTTATGGAGGTTGAGATGACACACATCCGCCCCAATATCGCCAGGACGGCACAGGCCAACCTGCGCATTCATATTTGCTCCATCCAAGTAGACCTGGCCACCGACGGCGTGGACCTGATCACAAATTTCTCGAATCCCTTCTTCAAAGACGCCATGCGTTGACGGGTAGGTAACCATGAGAGCTCCCAATTTTGGGGCATGCTCGGTGATTTTTGCGCTGAGGTCCCCAAGATCGATGTCACCCTTGCTATTGCAGGTCACGGTGACGACTTGAAAGCCGGCCATGACGGCGCTTGCCGGGTTGGTTCCGTGGGCGGAGGTCGGGATGAGGCAGATATTTCGCCCTTCCTGCCCGTTGGCCCGATGATACCCACGAATAGCAAGAAGGCCGGCATATTCACCCTGGGACCCTGCATTGGGTTGAAGTGAAACCGCGGGGAGCCCTGTGATCTCGCCCAACCACAATTCAAGTTGGCTGGCAATTTCTGCAAAACCTGTGACCTGATCCTCCGGGGCAAAGGGGTGCAATCCGCCGATGGTTGGCCAGGTGAGTGGAAGCATCTCACTGGCGGCGTTCAGTTTCATTGTGCAGGAACCGAGAGGAATCATTGACGATGTCAAAGAAAGATCCCGCGATTCCAATCTGCGAATGTATCGCTGCAATTCGGTTTCGGTGTGATACGTACGGAAGACCGGATGGACAAGGATCTCGGATTTCCGCTGAAGGGACTCGGGCAGCGAGCTCGAATTTTCCTCGCCAACGACTGATGCCCCAAAAACAGACAGGATCCCGTCGACACTCTCCGTGGTTTCATCCAATGAAATTCCAATCAAGTTTTCGTCCAGCTTGCGCAGGTTGATGCCATGGGCCACGGCACGCTGCAATACGGCGTCCGCAGGCTCGGAAACCGTGACGCGCAATGTATCAAAAAACGGACCATCATGAACCGGAAGACCTGCAGAGCGCAGGGATTCTGCCAGTTGATTGGTCAGCCCGTGAACACGCTCTGCAATCATGCGCAGTCCTTCCGGCCCGTGATATACCGCATACATCGAAGCCATCACGGCAAGCAGCACCTGCGCCGTACAAATGTTGCTGGTGGCCTTGTCACGGCGGATATGTTGCTCGCGGGTTTGAAGGGTCAGCCTCAGCGCACGCCGACCTTCGGCATCTTTCGAAACCCCAACCAGGCGACCGGGCAGCCGCCGCTTGTGTTCATCACGCGTCGCAAGAAAAGCGGCATGAGGGCCACCAAAACCCATGGGAACTCCAAATCGCTGCGCCGAGCCAATCACAATGTCAGCTCCTGACTCGCCGGGAGGTTTGATCAAGGCCAAGGCCAGCAAGTCTGCGGCCACGACAGCAAGGGCACCCACCGAATGCACACGTTTGATGATCGCATCCAGACCATGGATGATCCCATCGGAGGCAGGATACTGGATAAAAACGGCAAAAACCTTTTCTTCGGTGAAGTCCGCAAGGGAACCGACGATGACTTTGATCCCAAGCGGCTCTGTGCGTGTGCGAAGGACAGCGATCGTTTGGGGGTGGCAATCCTCGGCAACAAAGATGGCGTCCCCTCCCTTGATTCCATGGGCCATGGCCATGGCTTCCGCCGCTGCGGTTCCTTCGTCAAGAAGTGAGGCATTGGAGATATCCATGGCCGTGAGATCACACACCATGGTCTGAAAATTCAGAAGGGCCTCAAGCCGTCCCTGCGAAATCTCGGCCTGGTAAGGCGTGTAAGCCGTGTACCAACCGGGATTTTCTAAAATGTTACGCCGTATCACCGCAGGGGTGTGGCAACCCGAATAACCCATGCCAAGATGGGAGACCAACGGTTGGTTTTTGGAGGCAAGCAAACCAAGATCCGTCAGCGCCCGCTCCTCGGATCTGGCGGAGGGGAGATTCAGAAGCTGATTAAACCGAATCGAGGTTGGCACCGTGCGGTCAATAAAATCCTCCATCGAGGAAGCACCGACCTCTGCCAGCATGGTGGCAATTTCTGTCTTGTCTGGCCCTATGTGTCTGCGAGCAAAAGGAATCGAACTCATCGGGCAATGTGCCCGGCATAAGCGGCAGAATCTTTGAGGGTTTCCAGTTCGGCGGGGTTGGATAAACGCATTTTAAAAATCCAGCCCTCGCCATAGGGATCCGTATTTAGAAGAGAGGGATTGTCGGCCAGAGCCTCATTGCCTTCAATGACCTCGCCGGAAACAGGGGAATAGATATCACTGGCCGCTTTGACCGATTCCACCACAGCAGCCACCCCACCGGCAGAAACCGTGAGCCCGGCTTTGGGTGGTTCGGCAAAAACGATGTCGGTCAGTTCGGCTTGAGCGTGGTCGGAGATGCCCACCGTGGCGGTATCGCCCTCCACAAGAATCCATTCATGAGAGTCGGCGAATTTGAGGTTTTCTGGAATATTCATTTGGTTTTTTTAAGGAAAGGTTTTTTGATGACGTGGGCTGGATATTTCTGCCCTCGCACTTGAATTTCAAGCTTTGTGTCTGGCGCGGCATGCTTTGCAGGAAGATAAGCCATGGCAATCGAAGTGCCAAGTGCAGGAGATAAGCCGCCACTGGTGGTTTCGGACAATGTTTCATCCTCCAACACCACAGGATAATGGGATCGGATTGGAGGGGATTTGCCATCGACAACAAGCGCACTCAACTTGGTGGGAACTCCCGATTGTTTCTGATGGACCAGGGCGTCCCTTCCAAGAAACGGTCCCTTCTCCAGATCCACAAAAAATCCAAGCCCGGCTTCGAGCGGAGTGTGTTCCGGTGAAAGGTCCGAGCCATTCAGGGGGTAGGCCATTTCGAGCCGGAGAAGATCGCGGGCCCCGAGGCCACAAGGAACGGCCCCAGCGGCAAGCAAGGCATCCCACAACCCTGCAGCCTCTGTGTTCCGAAACACGATTTCAAAACCAGCCTCCCCGGTGTAACCCGTGGTCGCCACCCAAAGGGCCTCGCCTCCGCGCTCCAACTCCAGCACGCGATTGCGGCTGGCAGGCAACTCCCTGCCAAAACATTTGCGAAAGATTGAAGGCGCCCCGGGCCCTTGCACAGCCAAAGCAGAATACAAACCACTGAGGTTTTCAAAAGTGACCTCATCTGTCAGATGATCCCGCATCCACTGTTCGTCCTCCGGGATTTTGGACGCATTCACGATGAGCAAATATTCCATGTCCCGAATGCGATAGACATAGAGGTCATCAATGACGCCTCCCGACTCATTTAAAAGCAGCGAGTAATGGGCGTGATTGGTTTCAAGATTTGCAATGCGGTTTGTGAGGAGTGAGTCCAACCACTTGGAAGCACCGGGTCCTTTCACAAAAAATTCTCCCATGTGCGAGATGTCAAAAACACCACAGGCTCCGCGCACCGCATGATATTCCTCAAGAATCCCGCCGTATTGAACCGGCATGTTCCATCCCGCAAAATCCATCATTCGGGCGCCGGCTTCGACATGTTTTTCAAGCAGAGTGGTTGATTGGCTCATGGTTTTTTGGTTTCAAAGTTCAGGTAGGTGTAGGTTGTGAGGGCTCCCTCGTAATCATCCAGGAGACGCATGCCCTCGCTGGGTTTCATGCGGTCGCTTTTGATGGCAGCATCAACTTGCGCTTTCATTCGCCGTGCGAGTTCATTGGTATCCCATTGGGTGAGGGAAAGCACCTGACCAATGGTACTGCCGGGCAGAACCTCTTCCACGTAATACCCGCAGTCTTCATCTTCATCCAGATAGATGTGCATTTCATTAACGCGTCCGAATAAATTGTGAAGGTCTCCCATGATGTCTTGGTAGGCTCCCACCAGGAAGAACCCGATATAATACGGATGACCGGGCTCCCAGCGATGCAAAGGAAGAGTTTCTTTCACGTCCTGCAAATCGACAAACTTGCTGATCTTGCCATCCGAGTCGCAGGTAATGTCCACGAGCGTCGCATTGCGGTCCGGAAATTCATCCAACCGGTGAATGGGCATCACAGGAAACAACTGCCCAAGCGCCCAGTGATCGAGCAGGGATTGGAAAACGGAAAAATTGCAGAGAAATTGATCAGCGAGAGCAATTTCGAGTTCCTTGACCTCCGCTGGCACATAACGCATGCCACGAAAGTTTGTCACCACCTCAATCGCAATTCTCCAATAGACGGTCTCAATCTTTGCTTTGGCGCGAAGGTCGAGCAACCCGAGGTCAAACATGGATTGTGCCCGTTCGCGGATTTCCTGGGCATCATGCAAGTTTTCCAAACGGTTCTTTTTGCCGAGATTCCCGGCAATTTCTATGATGTCTGCAAGAAGCGGCGGGTCGGAAGGATCAGCCTCGACAGGAGCACCTTCCCGGTTTTTTTCGATCGAACCGAAGGTCTCGACCAGCAAGATGGAATGATGCGCCACGATGGCACGCCCGCTTTCGCTCACAATGGTGGGATGTGGCACCTCCTCGGAATCGCAAACCTCCATGATGCTATAAACAATGTCACGGGCGTACTCGTTGAGAGAATAATTCGTTGAGCTGTCGAACGTGGTTCTTGAACCGTCATAGTCGACCCCCAAGCCCCCGCCCACGTCGAGGTAACCGAGAGCATGCCCCATCTTCTGAAGCTTGGCGTAGAAACGCGCTGCTTCTTTGGTGGCCCGTTTGATGGTTCCGATGTCAGGCACTTGAGAGCCCACATGAAAATGCACCAAACGGAGGGTGTGGGACAGTCCCGCTGCCGTGAGCATGTCGCTGGCCTCCACCAAATCCGCAGTGGAAAGACCAAACTTCGCATTTTCGCCGCCGCTGGTCGCCCATTTGCCGGCCCCCTTGGACAACAAACGCACACGCAACCCGATCTGGGGTTCAACGTTCATGATCCGGGCCTGTTCAAGCACATCGGCCAGCTCTTCCAGCTTTTCGACGACCAGGATGACCGTTTTACCAAGCTTGCGGCCGGTGAGAGCCATCCGGATAAATGCGGTGTCCTTGTAACCATTACAAATGATCAAGCTTTCCGGATCGGAATGGACAGAAAGCGCTGCCATCAATTCCGGCTTGCTCCCTCCTTCAATACCGAAGTGCCATGGCTTCCCGGCATCGATGATTTCCTCAACAACTTCCCTCAGTTGGTTAACCTTGATGGGGAACACCCCGCGATACACGCCCTGATAGCCCATCTCCTCAATCGCCGAGGCAAACGCTTTGTTGATCGTTTCAACGCGGTCTCTTAACAAATCGTGAAAGCGAACCGTGAGGGGAAAAGCCAGCTTCCGCTCCTTGGCTTCCGCAACAATCTCCATGAGGTCAATTTTTTCTCCTCCAGAGCCCTGAGGATACACACACAAGTTTCCTTTTTTGTTGATTGCAAAATACCCCGCTCCCCAGCGATCCACATTGTAGAGGGCCGTAGCCTCTTCGCGATCAAAGGCCATTTGTGGAACGAGATGCAGGAGACATAAATGCTTCCAGTTGGGGATGGGCAATCGCATGGGCATTGCCGCGCGGGAGATGGTGTGTCAACATGAGGCGAAAACTCTATCTCTCCATTCGAAAATTTCCATGCGAATTCTTTATTTTGACTGTTTTTCTGGGATTGCGGGGGATATGACCGTCGGCGCCCTCCGAGACCTGGGTGTTGATGAGTCGGTCTTCCTGGATGCCCTCAACGCCCTTCATCTGCCCGAAGGTCTCCATGCCCACTTCCACCGCGGGGAGCGTCAGGGCATCTCGGGCTGGAAGTTTCATGTGCACGAACACTCGCAGAATGAGCATCACCATGACGACCATGACCACAGTCACGCCCACCCAGGCGGTGAACACCAGAAAGGCCATCATCACAACGAATCGGAGCGCCATGCCCCTCATGTTCATGGTCGGACCTACGCGCAAATCAAAACCATTTTGGAGGAGAGCGGACTTTCGGACGCCGTCAAACGTCGCGCCCAGTCGATCTTTCATCGAATTGCCATCGCCGAGGGAAAAATTCACGGAGTTCCTGCCGAAGACGTCGGCTTTCACGAGGTTGGGGCTGCCGACTCCATTGCGGATATCGTGGCCACCTGTGCTGGACTGGAGAGCCTTGCGGTCGAGCGAGTGATTGCCTCCCCGCTGATCGAAGGCAGTGGCTGGGTCCATTGCGCGCACGGAAAGTTCCCCCTCCCCGCTCCCGCCACCCTTGCCCTCCTGGAGGGAATCCCACTGCGTCAGGTCGCAGAAGAAACCGAATTCATCACCCCCACCGGTGCCGCCATCCTTGCCGATTATGCCACATCGTTCGGCCCCATGCCTGCCATGCGTATCAGCGGCATCGGCTACGGAGTGGGAACACGGGAGACCACACCACGGCCAAACGTTCTCCGGGCCGTCATTGGTGAGACAGAGGAGGAACAGGAGAATGATTCCGTCGAGGTCATTGAGTGCAACCTAGATGATATCACCCCTGAACTGCTCGCCGCAGCCACCGAAAGCCTCTTAAAACAGGGAGCCCTCGATGTCTCAAGCACGTCCGTTTCCATGAAAAAAAACCGCCATGGCCACATCCTGACGGTCATTACCAAGCCATGCGATGCCGACCGTCTTGCACACATCATCCTGCAAGAAACCAGCGCGTTTGGTGTGAGGATTCACAGCGCCAGGCGAATCATCCTCGACCGCAAGTCGGAAAGTGTGACCACTTGCCACGGCCCGATTGAGATCAAGATTGGACGGTTCGGTGGAAAAGTCATCCAAGCCTCGCCAGAATTTGAATCCTGCAAAGCGGTTGCCACGTCCAGAGGGGTTTCTGTTCAGACGGTTTTTCGTGAAGCGACAGCTGTTGCTTATACAACCTTTCTGAAGAGCTAACATGAACCCCAAAAACCCTCGGATTAATGGAAGGGAAAACTGACGCATGCGAATGACACTTCTGATGCTTGTGGTTGCGGCCTTGCCAGCATGGGCTGATGGCGGCGTGCTAGTTGGAAAACAGGAGTGGGGAACCTTGCGTGCCTCCGTGTTCGGCTCCCCGTCCCCCCTGCGAGCTGGCCCGGCAGATATCAGCGTGTTGCTGCAGGACGATGGCAAGCCGGCACTCACCGCGGTCGTCTCCTTCCGCTGGACTTCTCTGGGTGGCGGGGAGGAATGGCTGCCCCCCTGCTGCAGTATGACCACCGACAAAGAGGTCACCCCGGCCGCGTTGGGTCATTCCGGAAATCGTCTCCTCTACTCCGCGATGCTCCCAATCAAATCCTCGGGTCCGGGGCACTTGGACATTCAGGTCGAGCATGACGGACAAACCCACCATGCCAGCTTCGAGCTTACGGCCGCCCCCCCTCCACCTGCCTCGGCCAGATATTGGCCATGGCTGGCCATCACACCGCTGGCCATTGCCGGGTTTGTGCTTCATCAGCAGATCACCCGCCCACGCTCAAGGCAAAGCTGATTCCCGGTTTTAAAATCTTGAATGCGACCCGTCACAGAACGGCTTGCTTTCTGTGTGTTTGCAATTGCAGACCGCCACGGCCTTTTTTTCTTCGATTGTGAATTTTTGTGGCGTGAATTCGGAGCCCTTGTGGCTGCCGTCACAGAAGGGTTGATTGGCCGAGTTTCCGCAACTGCACCAATAATAATCCCCGGGATCGAGTTCGAGAACCGCTGGCTTCAAGTCTGCAATCTTCGGTGCGTTCATGCCTCAATTATGTCCCAGCATAACCGGAAAGTCCACACGACAGATTCCCGGAGTCAGGCGTTGCGACGGGGGGGATCTCACGCAGGATTGACGCCGGAGCCATGTCCCGCTTTGCTGGAGGGCTCTCATGGCCAAAGACGAACAAAACAACCGCATGGAAAAACTCGTGAGCCTGTGCAAAAGGCGCGGGTTCATTTTCCAATCTTCGGAAATTTATGGTGGAATCAATGGATTCTGGGATTACGGCCCTCTGGGGGCTGAGTTGAAGCGCAATCTCCGCGACACCTGGTGGAAAGCTGTGATTCGGGAACGCGATGATGTCGTGGCTCTGGACGCCAGTATTATCCTTCATCCGGCGGTCTGGAAAGCGAGCGGCCATGTGGACACCTTCAGCGATCCGATGTCCGATTGTCTGCTTACCAAATCGCGGTTCCGATCCGATCAGATCGAGCCCCAATCGGGAACCGTCATCTGGTTCACCGGAGCAAGATCTTCCACATCGGGCCATGCCCCCGAGCGTCCATTTGCTGTGTTGCTTCGGAAAAACGAAAACATCGAACGCGCCCGGAAATTGGCGCGGGAATATTACGCCGAAGGGTCGGTGGATAAAACGAATGGGGAGTGGGTGAACCTCGAACTGCTTGGAGAACGACAGGAAGAGGTCGAAAACTCCACACGCTTTAATCCCAGCAATGGGGCACTGCTCACGGAGCCCCGCCCGTTCAACTTGATGCTCAAAACGCACACCGGACCGGTCGAAAGCGAAGACAATGTCGCCTACCTCCGCCCGGAGACCGCCCAAGCGATTTTTGCTCAATTCAAAAACGTCATCGATTCGACAAGGGTGAAAGTGCCATTTGGAATCGCCCAAATCGGAAAGGCCTTTCGGAATGAAATCACGCCGCGTAACTTCATTTTCCGTTCCCGCGAATTTGAGCAAATGGAACTCGAGTTTTTTATTCGTCCCGATGAAGCCATTGAGTTGCTTTATGGCAGCGTCACCCGCTGGGAGGAGGGAGTTGACCTTTCCACACCTCAACCCCATTGGGGCTGGGAAATGTGGCACCGCTACTGGGTCGCACAACGCACGGCGTATTACGCCGCAATTGGCCTTGGCCCTGAGGTTCTCGACTACTATTGGCAAAAGCCCGAGGACCTTGCCCACTACGCCCGCGCCACCGTGGATATCCTGTTCAAATTCCCCTTCGGCACGGAGGAACTGGAAGGAATTGCCGCCCGCGGCGATTTTGACCTTCGGCAGCACCAAAAACACAGCGGCAAGCCGCTGGAAGTTTTTGATGAAGAATTAAAGGCCGCCGCTTCAGCCCTCTCAGACGACCAGCGCCATGCATTTATTCAAAAGACATTTGAAAACCGCTCGAAGCCGGAAACCACCGAGGAGGAAATCTCCGCCTACTGCCAAAATTTGTTCAAAGGAAATTACCTCCCTCATGTTATCGAACCCTCCGCGGGATTGGACCGACTGGCCCTTGCGATCCTGTCCGCCGCCTATGATGAAGAAGTTGTAACCGGTGATGGCGGAAAAACCGAAACCCGCACGGTCCTGCGTTTTCATCCCCGCGTGGCACCCATCAAATGCGCGGTGCTGCCCCTTCTTAAAAACAAGCCCGCCCTCGTGGAAAAAGCCCGTGAAATCGTCCAATCTCTGCGCTCCCACATCAATGTCTTTTATGACGAGTCAGGGGCCATCGGACGCCGATATCGGCGTCAGGATGAAGCCGGGACGCCATTCTGTGTGACCGTGGACTTTGACACCATCGGCGAAAACGGACCCGAAAACGAGGGCACTGTCACCCTTCGGCACAGAGATTCCATGACGCAGGAACGAATTCCGATCACAGGCCTCAAAGCCCGCCTGCTTGAAGCCACCCTCTAGTTTCCTGAACGCTAAAAGCTCGAGGATCAGGGTTCGGTGGTGATTTCGCTGAAGTCCTTGCCGATGGAGATGGCGTAGGCGCGGAACTCGGGTTCATGAGAGATGAGAACAGCACGGAGGACGGCTGAATCATCTGCATACCCTTTGCCTGGCACGGAATCCGGGATAATATCGATATCGCTGAGCAAGTAGCCGAGCGCGAAGACCGATTCGGCCACAGCTGGGAGATCATTCGAGTTGTAAGCCCCATCGATCACATCCTCGGCATAGCTGGCAAGAAAATGAACTTGATCGCGCAAGTGGGGATAGTCCGGGGCATCGATTGTTTCGGCCTTGGCTTTTGAAAGGGGGAGTTTCGGGTGGAAGTCATTCAGTGCTCCAGCGGTGATACGCTGACCGCCCCGCAGGACAAATTCGTGGATGCCGTTCATAGAGCAGAACATTTAGACTGAGTTGGAATTTCCCGCAAGCGCCACCGTCTGTTTCGAGTGGATTTTTTTGGGAGAGTGTGAAAAGGTTTCTGTATGCAAATTCATCTCGCATGGGGAGGTATCCTCATGACAATCCTTCTTCCAGGGTTGGCAGTGAGTTCCCCCATCATTCGGGAACCAGGAGCCATTTACCTCTCAGACTTTGAAGAAAAGCCGCTCCGAATGAAACTCCTGCGTCCGGCTCCCTGCTTTTTTGACTCCGGATTAACCCGATATGCCGGGACGCTTCGCTTTCCTCAGTCGGTGCGGGTGGAGGCGTTTCTAGAAAATGTTTGCCGAATCCGTGGGGACGCCAGACAGGGAGGAGTGGCCGCTTGGATCCCCTATTCCGAACTGGAGCCCCTGCCGGAAAATCTCCTCACCGACCTTCAAAAAGCGGAAGAACGGCGGCAGGTTGTTGATGACTTGATTGCTCAAAATGAAGTGGCCATTGGAATGACCGAGAAAGAGGTCTCCCGCAGCGTTGGCAAACCTCAAAAAAAGACAAAGCGGGCGGAGAAGGATTTTGTGCGCCAGGTTTGGGAATACATTCGCTACGAACTGGTGCCTCAAACAACCGTTGGCCCCAGCTTCAGACAAACAGTGGTTAACATTCCCCCAGGCACAAACAGCCCGGGGGGAACCATCGTCACAAGCGGCAATCGCCTGACCTCCAGTACCGTTTACGTGAAGGTGCCTGTCGGAACTCTTTCGATCACCTTCCTTGATGGAATCGTTGAATCCTTGGAGCAATCCGAAGGAACTCTCACCAGTGGTCAAGTTTCAGTTGTCGTCCCCCCGTTGGAAGTGCTATGGTGATTTTTTGATCGTGATGGCGGGGTTGCCAAGTGGTAAGGCCAGGCTCTGCAAAAGCCTCATGCGCCGGTTCGATTCCGGCCCCCGCCTCCATCACCATCCAGCGCGACCCTTCCCACTTTGCACGGTCTTGAGCAAGCGCCTGCCTTCAAAAAATAGATCACTTGCTTTTTAGCATCCCTGCCCTATTATTAGATCAGGTGCCAAAACCTAGAAGCCCGCGGCCGGAAACGGAAGCGGGTTTCATTTTTTTTCAACAAGTGGGTTCGCGTGTCTTGGGCGCTTTGCGCTCGCGCCAGCTCGTTTTTTTTCTGGGGTAGGGCACGGCAGTCTCTTGCCCGCCCAGTTGTCTTTTGAGAATCTCAAGGCGGATTGAAATTTCCCGTAAACGAGGTCTGACTCGAATGGCGCTTAAGGGCATTTTGGGATGCTGCCCCTACAGGGCAGATACCACTCCCGACCAAAGACCCAGGGCGGCGGTGACGCTTGCCCTGAGCTGTTGGATATATCCCCATTCGGGGCTTAAGGTTAGATGCCATTCAGGTCTGACTCCATGACCTCACCCAATTTTAATCACACACGTTGCTGACTTATCTGCAAATTATTTGCGCAATTGACTTGCATATAATTTGTGGGATGCCATTCTTTCAACCGAGAGTCACATGGCTCTCTTGTTGACATGAATCCGATGACTGCCCGATTGCTGGCCCGCCACAAACCACTCTTTCACCAACCGTCGAACGCTCCATTTTGGATGCCTGCCCGGCGGCAATCTTTTGCTTTCACCTTGGTGGAATTGCTTGTGGTTGTTGCCATTCTTGGTGTCATCGCGGGTGTCTTGATGCCGGCGGTCTCAAGGATCCTGGTTTCGGCCAAACAAAGCGCATCCTCTTCCAACATGCGTCAGATCGGGCTGGCGATGAATTCTTACGCGGCAGACAACAATCTGATGTTGCCGGAAACCTCTCACACCGCCGCTGTCGGCAAATCCTGGGTTTATGTGTTGGCACCTTATCTGGAAAAAGTTGACAAAGTTCGTATTTGTCCGGCTGACCCCAGAGGTCCTGAGCGGCTGCGTCAGAAAGGAACCAGCTATGTCTTAAACAGTTTCCTTTTTGTGCCGGAAGTTGACCCCTTCGGCGAGTTGATTGGTGAGCCAACGAATGATCTGAAGCGTATCAAGTCCCTGTCCAAAACGATGATGGCGTTTGTTTGCTCTGACAGGACGGGCCTATCTGCAGGCAACGACCACACGCATTCCAGCTCCTGGAACACTTGGCTTGCTGTGACCCGTGACATTGCCCCTGATCGCTTCACCGTGGCGAGGCGGGCGGACAGAAGCAACGGATCTTCCAACTACCTCTATGCGGATGGGCACGTGGAAAAACACTCGGCTGCTGCGATCAAGGCCCGGATCGAGTCAGGAGATAACATTGCTCGTCCCCGATGATCGTGAAAAAACTTGCTGGTCTTTTTTTATTTTGGTCCGTGGCGTCGGGGCACACAGCGGGTCTGCTCACCGACCATGTGGATATCACATTCAATTATACTCCCACGGGATGGGTGGCACTTCTGGGGTATGGGGGTGAATTTGATGAAACGAATCTGCAGGCAGACACAGAAAGCTTCTCACTCCCGGCACGCGACTTTGCGGCAGGCCCGTCGGGGGACAGGCTGACTCAACCGGCCAGTGCTGCTTTTGCATTCACAGGTGCCGCCGTTGGTGCCCCTCTTTGGAATCTCCCGCAAAATGACCGGGGATTCACCTATCCCGGACTCAGGAACGAGCAAGCGCCCAGTGTCTTCCTTGCTT
>JBGTAR010000312.1:0-14225 GCA_041749815.1 Terrimicrobiaceae bacterium | reverse complement strand
TTATCTTCCCACCGTGTGAGAAGGTGGATGACGACGTTGGTGCCGAAGCGAAACGTTGTGGCGAGAGCGTCCGGCGTGAGATTGCGAACATAGACGCCGCGGTTGCTGAACAAGGTCTCGTTGATGGCCACGTATTGTGACTGCTGATTGCGTCGGGTGTCGATCTGGCCTTGCTCATTTAATCCAATCTGCCACATGTCTCCGTAGTCGTTTGAGGTGTAGAGAATGGCAATTTCCCCGTAGATGCTCAGGGCCTGGACTTTGTCTTGATAAAAATTAAGCCCAGGAGGAACAGATTTGATCTCTGCAAAGTATCCCTGTGTGAAGATCGGATGGTTCTCAGGCAGGGGGGCAAAGTCTTTGTCCACATCAGGAATCACGCGTTTCATTTCGCGGCGGAATGCAATGTCAAAACGTGAGCGAAGCCCGGGCACCGAGCTGTCTCCCCAGATGCACCCTCCGCTCCGGACATATTTTTGAAGGTTCTCGACTTCCTTGTCGGTCAGTTTGAAGTCCCGCGTGCCTGTCAGAAAGATGAATGGCGGTTTCACTGAAAAGATTTGATCGCTGTCCAGTTTGATGGCTTGGACATTTTTATAATTGGTTTTGATCCGGTCTTTTGACCAAAAGCTCATGAGGTAAAGCAAATTGGGGAGGCTGCCCGTGACAATTTTATTTTGGACAACCCGAACGGTGGAGTTCCAATTTCCGCCGGCGTATTGGCCGATGTACGCTGTGAACTCGAATTCCCGGCTCCGTGTTCCCGTGCCACTGCCGGTGCCTTTGCCCCAACCACCTGTGAAGGCTTTGATTTGGGAAGCTGCTGCTGCAGACAGTCCATCGGACCCAATGCTGGTTGCGGCAGGAGAGACGGACGCTGCACTGGGAGCTGTGGGGGTAGTGGTCATCACAGGGGAGATGGTCGGGCTCATCGTGAAATTGAGAGCATTCGGAGCCGTTGTGGTGATCGCACTCACAGAGGACGTCGTGGGTGTGGGAACAGTGGCCACGTTGAACGTGGTCTGCTGTGGAGTGGTTTGTTGCTGAGGTTGTGCGACCTCTTGGGCGCCTGCTTGAACAAATCCCCCTTCTCCTCCTTCAAAATCTGGAGGTTCCTGCACGGCCGTGAACAGCACGGTGGAACCAAAAATCATCACAATGATGAGGTGAAGAACAAAAGAAATGGTGAAGTCCCTGGACTGGCTGAATTTATCCAGCAGTTTCTGCACATGGTTTTGATCAAGGAGGGACATATAATAAGAAACCTTAACAAAACATCAGGTTCGATCAACCCGATTCGTTGAATTCTTCAGAATTGTTTACGGGGTGGGGGAGGTTTGCTGTGTGTTCAGGATTGAGAGAATTTCTCCCACAAGGAAGAGGGAGCCGGTGATGAGTGTCGGACCCGGGTTTTTTGATAGCGCAAGCACCGCCTGTGCGGGGGAGACATGGGCTGTTGAAGGAATGGGGGTTAGAGTCTCGAGTTGGTCCGGCGAGATCGTGCGTTCATTGGCAACCGGGACAAACTGGAACTCCGAGGCAATGGTCTCCACAAGCGCCAGAAGGGAGGCCACATCTTTATCTGCCAAACACCCAAAAATCACAGGAACGCGCAGGTTGCCAAATTCCTGCTTCCAGGTCGTCACCAACGCCTCCGCGGAGTGGGGATTGTGAGCCCCATCAAAAATCCAATGATCGCCGAATTTTTGGAATCGGCCGGGCCAGCGAACCGTTGCCAAGCCAGTTCGGACCGCCTCTGGATCAACGACCAGGCCGGAGGCTGCAATGGCGCGAATGGCCAGGGCGGCGTTTTGTTTTTGGTGGAGCCCGGAGAGTGCCAGGGGCTCATTCCATGTGGAATCGACGAAGGTTAATGGCACCCTGGAGGCTGAGGCGGCTGCCACAAGAACCTTCCGAGCATCGGGACGTTGCGCGGCACTGACGGCTGGTCGGCCAGCTTTGAAGATGCCTGCCTTCTCAGCCGCGATTTCTGCAAGGCTCGCTCCGAGCCATTGAGTGTGGTCCAGGGCGATTGGTGTGATGACGGAAACGAGCGGGTTCACAACATTGGTGGCGTCCAAGCGGCCGCCCATGCCGGTTTCAATGATGGCGATCTCGCACCGCCCTGCAAACCAGTCCAAGGCGAGCGCGGTGGAGTATTCAAAAAATGTGGGGGAATGCTCCCATGAGGACGAGAGCTTTCGCAGCTTCTTCAGGCCAGCGTTCAGGTCGTCATGGGATATGGGCTGGCCTTGGATGCGGATACGTTCCGAAAAATCCATGAGGTGGGGTGACGTATACAGCCCGACGGTGTAACCGGCTTCGCGGAGGATGGCATCCAGCATTGCGCAGACGGAGCCCTTGCCATTCGTGCCAGCCACATGGATGCAGGGAAGCGACAAATGAGGATCACCGATCGCTGCAAGCAGACGGGTGATGTTTTCCAACCCCAGCTTGATGCCAAACATCTGCGTGGAATATAGCCAGGGAAGCTCACTCTCATTCGCAGCTCTCCGCAAAACCGCAGAAGGAACGCTCATACAAAATCTCAGCTTGTGAGCCGACTATTTCTTGGAAACCATCATATAAGCCACGGCTTGGGAGAGGGCGGCTTTTAACTTTGAGCGATGGATGACGGCATCGATCAATCCATGCTTTTCCAGAAACTCTGCGGTTTGGAACCCGGCAGGGAGGTCTTGATGTGTGGTTTCTTTGATCACGCGGGGACCCGCAAAGCCGATCATGCTTTTGGGTTCTGCCAGAATGATGTCGCCCACGGAAGCAAAGCTGGCCATCACGCCTGCCATGGTCGGATTTGTGAGGACGGAAATGTATGGCAACTTGGCTTGGGAATGCAGGGCCAGAGCTCCGCAGGTTTTTGCCATCTGCATCAGGCTGAACATCCCTTCATACATCCGGGCCCCACCGGAGGCCGAGACAATGATCACCGGCATTTTCTCCTTCGTCGAACGCTCGACGATGCGAGTGATTTTTTCGCCAACAACCGATCCCATGGAAGCGGCAAGAAAATGAAAATCCATGACTGCCAATCCAATCTTGCGTCCATCCAGAGCGGCGGTTCCCGTGGTCACAGCATCTTTGAGGCCGGTCTTGTTTTGGTAACTGGCAATCCGCTCCTTGTAGGTGGCGACCCCTTGGAATTCGAGGGTATCGACAGATGTCATGTTCGCGTCACACTCAACAAAAGTACCGGCGTCCACGAGGAGTTCAATGCGAGTGCGGGCGCTGAGAGTGAAGTGGTGTCCACATTTGGGACAGACCCAAAGATTTTCCGAGAGAGCGATGTTGTGGGTGACCTCACCGCAGACCGGACATTTGGTCCACAACCCCTCGGGCATTTCTTTGCTCCGTCCACCGAGTGCCTTGAGTATGGGCTTTTTGAAAATTGCCATGGGGAAGTATTGTCGGTTCAGCCTCTTCCGATTGCAAGGGCATACACAGGGCCGGATCCGGCCGCCAAAAGTTCCCTTGCACACTCATCCATGGTGGATCCCGTCGTCAGAACATCATCCACCAGAAGGATCTGCGCGTCCTTGATTTGATTGTTTGATCTGATTTTGAAGGCTTTGCGAAGATTTTTCATTCGTTGCTTTCGGTCAAAGTGGGTTTGGGTTGTTGTGTTTCTGACTCTTTGAAGGATGTTTAAGACGGGAATCCCCATTCTTTTGCCGATGGCTTGTGCCAGCAGCTCTGCCTGGTTGTAACCACGTTCTCGCCTGCGAAGCGGGTGGAGAGGTACTGGGACCAAGAAGTCGGGATGTTCCGGCATTCGAGGATCTTGGAAGCCCATCACCCCGAGCTCTGCAAGGGGTTCGGCCGCCCAACTCATGCTTCGGTATTTCAAACCATGAATGAGCTCGCGGATGGCTCCACGGCTTGGCATGACCGCAATGGCGCATTCAAAATGAAAAACGCGTCCGTGGCAGTTGGGGCAAAAAAAAGTGGGTTCCAGCTTTCCCGAAAACGGCTGCGAACAGCTTTCGCATCGCGGTGGGCAGATTGGATGAAGGTCCTCTCGGCAATCCCGGCACCACCACCCTTCGGGAATCCCCTTCGCGCAGCCCGCACAATGGGGAGGCAGGATCAGGTCCCTCGCGGTCTCAAGGATTGAGAGAAAGCCGGTGGCGACGTCCATAACGGAGATAGACTGTGACAAATGCTGCGGCGATGCCGAGGGTCAGGAGAGGGAGGATCCCGGTTGGCACGACCCCACTGACCACGTTGGGCCCAAGCCATGGAAGAAACTCATCTGGCGGGCTGGCCCGGAATTTTGCATACCAATTCAGTCCTTGCTGGCCAATAATCCAGCCTGAATGGATGCCGATCGCCAGCCAGAGGGAGCGTGTTTTGAGGGTGACCCAGGCGAGGATCAGTCCGGCGATAAACAGGGTCACAAATCCAAAGGCTAATATCGGTATGGGTGGCAGATTATCAAGGACCGCACCGAGTTGGGAAAATCCGCTGGCCCATGTGACTTCGGCTGCGGCCGGCTTGGCGGGGCGCAGAAAGTGGACTGTCGCAAAAACCAAGGAAACCAACAGGGACGCACGGATGGCTCCCATGCTTCGGATGGCCAGCCCAAGAAAGACCCCACGGAAGAGGAATTCCTCAAGGCAGGAGACGATTCCCGCCGTGAAAAAAATGCGAACCAGGGGAAAGAGTTCCAGATCTTTTCTGGGGCGGTAGACGTCATTCCACACATGAATCACGACCAAAATCACCACCGGGAGCAGGGCCGCAAAGACTCCCATCGCCGCATCCGCAAAACGATGGGTGTTTTTCTCC
This sequence comes from Terrimicrobiaceae bacterium, assembly GCA_041749815.1. Lineage (GTDB taxonomy): Bacteria > Verrucomicrobiota > Verrucomicrobiia > Chthoniobacterales > Terrimicrobiaceae > JAJTZA01. The sequence goes on along the minus strand of JBGTAR010000312.1, from coordinate 9,419 downwards.
AATCCCAGATCCCGCAGTTTGGAAATTCCCAATATCAACGCCACCGGCACAAGAGTCACAATCAGGCAAATCTGTGCCGTGCGACTAAAAAATCGGTGAAAGGGGAACCCCGCAATCGGAGCAATCCAAGAAATTCCTGCAAGTTGCTGAACGATCCAATAGACCAATGGCGAGATCAGGCACGTCGCGAGTACCACAAAAACAAATGCCAAAAAAATCAACAAGATCGGACGATTCCGTCCCCACTGCGTGATCACAGAGTTCGGGTCCCTTTCGTCGCTTTTTTACCTTTTGCCACTTTAAGGTAGCACTGAAACCGCCGGAGTTGGAGAAGGCGTGGGCGTGGGCTCCGGTCTAATGCCCTGGCGCTCCAGGGTTCGGCTGATCGCCGTGATGGCGGCAGCCGAAGTCATACGGGCATTGTTGGCGTTGCGCGTTGAGCCGGACTCAAAGTCCACGTTCGCCCTGCTGGAGCCCGCAAAACCGAGTTCAAGCTGCGGGTCTCCGCTGGTGCCCGTGGTGAATGATTCCTCGGCATTGGTCATCAAAAATCCTCGCAGTTTTTTTGCCACGCGAAGAGAAGCGTCGGCACCCACATTTGTGCCGCCATCGGTATTTCCCACCGCTTGGAAGGCCACGTCGTCCCCGCTCCCCGAGCTGCCAGCCAAGCTGGAGAGGACGGAAGAAACACCGCCGCCTTCACGCAAAAGTTGAAAGTAGGACCCCGAAAGAAAGTTCGTGGTGTAGTAGCGAAGATTGGTGCCAGGATCCCTCAGGATCATCACCGAGGAGAAGGAACCGGTGTTTTCATCCACCACAAGGTATCCTCCGGGAATGCCCGGGTAATTAACAGTGGTGCCTGTTGGTTCGAGTCTTAGCGAGTACACCAGAAGCTCGGCTCCGGCTGGCATGGCAGCCAGCAGCAGGACCACGACGGTTGGGATGAAAAAACGCAGGGGTTTCATAAGTCAAAACATATCATTCCTCATCGCACGCGCAAGGCATTCACGCTGGTGAGGATGCCGGCGATCATGGAGTAGGCCACCAGACCCACAAAGAGGGCCACGATCAGAATGATGGCGGGTTGGATGAGGGTGGTGAGGCGTTCAATGCGTGTCGTGAGGTCGCGATCAAAGCGCCTGGCCGCCCGTTCGAGGGCTCCTGCGATGTCGCCGGTTTGCTCGCCAACGGCGAGAATGTCGCACAGGACAGCAGGAAAAAATCCGACCCGGCGCAAGGCCACAGACAAGCTGCTGCCCTCGCCAACCATGCCTGCGGCTCGCTGGATCAACCCGCGAAGATACACATTGGCCGTGGAGCCAAGCAGAAGATTCAAGCCATTCAGAAGAGTCACCCCATTGGAAACCAAGGTGGAAAGGGTTTGGAGCATTTCTGCATGAAAGCGGGCTCGAAGGACGGGGCCGACCACAGGCATGTCCAACATGGCCCTGTGCCACCACGCCTGGCCGGCCGGGGTGTTCAGGGCGATCCTCACAAGCATGACGAAGGCACCAGTTCCCGCAATCAACGCCCACCACCATCTTCCGCAAAACGTGCTCACTGCCACAAGAATCTGGGTGACAAGAGGTAACTTCTGCCCGGTCTTTCCAAGCAGCACGGAAAGCTGCGGCACAAGGAAGGTCAGGAAAATGAACATCAAAACAATGGCGGCAGAGAAAACAATGGAAGGGTAGAGGAGAGAGGACGCGACACGCTGACGCAAATTCCCGATCAGTGTGAGGTGGGCGCATTCTCGGCGGAGGATTTGTGGCAGGGCCCCGGCAGCTTCCCCGGCGGCGGCGAGATTGCAATAGAGAGGATCAAAAGTGTCGCCGCAGTCACGCAGGGCTGTTGAAAAACTCACACCATCGCGCACACGCTGCCTCAGATCCGTCGCGACGGCCTTCACGGGAGACTGCTCACTGCGTGAGGCCATCACCCGAAGCGCCCCCTCCAATTGCAACCCGGCTTCCAAAAGGTCGGCAAGCTCCTCAGTGAAAAAGAGCAGGTCAGGCTGGGAAAGCCGGAGTTTGGCCAGCGATTGGGATGCGGCTTCTTGCCGCTTTGCGGAGTTGTCCCCCAACTCGCGCACCTCGCTTGGTCTCAATCCCCGATCTTTGAGGATCCTGTAAGCCTCGGCCTTGGTGGTGGCTTTGATCTCACCGCTTGTCTCCGATTGGCCGGCTTCGGCGGCTTTGTAGAGAAATGTTGCCATGGCCGCTTATTCGTCAACCAGGCTCAACTCTTCGGTGGTCACCCGAAGCACCTCCTGGATCGTGGTGTCCCCCTGGAAAACTTTCCGCCACCCGTCCCGTCGGATGGGAATCATTCCTTCCTTCACCGCCAAGTCCTTCAGTTCCGTGCCGGAGGCACGCTTCTGCACCAGTTCCTGCATCCGTGAGGTCATGGAGCAAATTTCAAAAATGGCAATCCGCCCGACATATCCGCTTCCCCGACAATGGTCACATCCCACCGGTTTGAGCACCTTGTCGGCCCACTCCGCTGGGAAACCAATGGAAGCAAGCTCTTCCGGCGGCAGGTTGGCGGGGACGGCGCACCGCGGGCAGAGGCGGCGGACAAGCCTCTGGGCGATAAAGGCCCGAACGGAGGACCCCACAAGAAAGGGTTCAATATTCATGTCCAGCAAGCGGGTGATTCCCCCAACAGCATCGTTGGTGTGCAGGGTGCTGAAAACCAAGTGACCGGTGAGGGCCGCCCGGATGGCAATCTCTGCCGTCTCCAAATCACGCATTTCCCCCACCATGATCACGTTGGGATCGCCACGTAGAATACTGCGCAGAGCCCTTGCAAAACTCAGGTCAATCTCTGGACGAACTGCAATTTGAATAATGCCATCCAACTTGTGTTCCACGGGATCTTCGATGGTCACGATGCGCCGCTCCTTGGCATTCAGACTGCTCATGAATGTGTACAAGGTGGTGCTTTTGCCGCACCCGGTGGGCCCGGTGACGAGGATAATCCCGTTGGGAGCCGCGATCAGCGAGCGAATGCGGCGTTCGTCGATGGCATCCAAGCCGAGCTTGGCGAAATCGAATTGTTCCTGCCCGAGCAGGCGGAGGCTGACATTTTCGCCATGGATGCATGGAATGGTCGCCACACGCACATCGATGGCTTGTCCTCCGATTTCCAAAGCGATGCGACCATCCTGGGGCAGACGTCGCTCGGCAATGTCCAAGCCAGCCATGATTTTTAGCCGCGATGTGACAGAATCCTGAAGCATTTTGATGCGTGGGGGAACAGGGGCTTCGTGAAGCACGCCATCAATGCGATAGCGGATGCGAAGGTCCTGCCCCAGCGGCTCAAAATGCACATCCGTGGCCCTCTGGGTGAGCCCTTCCCTCAGGATTTGGTTCACAAATTTCATGACCGAGGCCTCGCTGTCCTCGCCATCCACAATATTAACCTCTTCGGACTCCGTGGCCGCCATCTCCTCGCGGCCTTCCAGCAATTCCTCAAAAGTCTCAGCTCCGACACCATACGTCGCCTTCAGCCCTTCCATGACAAAGCGGCGGGTGGTCAAAGACAGGCGAACCGGTTTTTTGGTTTGTTGGGCAATGGCCTGCCAACTCAGATGATCAAAGGGGTCAAAGGTCAGCAGGTGAATGGCTCCATCCTCCTCGGACTCTTCGGGCAGAACCTTGAGCCCCAGAGCCAGTCGTGCAGGGAATGCTTCTCTGGCGTTGGTAAGCGGTCGGGCTTCTGACTCCTCCCGCCACGGCAGTTCACACTGGCTGGCAAGGCTGCGCAGGAAGTCGGCTTCCACAACAAGGCCGGAATCCAGCACGGCCTCCACGGCTGAACTTTGGCCGGCAATGGCCCGACCAATGGCTGTGGCCAGTGCGGGAAAGTCCGTGCATCCTGCCTCCACGGCAGCGGCATCAATCACCGCCGTCATGGGGCTCATTATTAATTCTTGGGTTTGGACCACGGGAACCACGATTTGGGTTTGGGAGTGGGGGTCGGGGCCTCCGTGGCCGGGGCCGCCCGGTGGAATTCCGCTGGCTGCGCCGCAAGAGCTTGAGCATCCTCCCCAAGGATTGTGCGTCCACCTTCCCGGTCACTGGCTCTCACGGACTCGATTTCCGAATCCACCACAATTGGCTGGATCATCACAATCAATTCATTCCTGGTCTTTTTTTTCGAGGCGCTTCCTCCAAAAATCGGCCCCACCACCGGGATGCGGTTCAGATAGGGGATGCCATCGGTATTCTTTTCGTCATCGTCCGTGATCAATCCGCCCAGCACAATTGTCGAACCGCTTTTGACACGGACGCTGGTTGTGATCTCCTGAGTGGCGATAATCGGCACTTGATTTCCAGAAACGTCCTGTTGACCGACGATGTTGTCATTCGTTTGGGCAATGACGAGGTTGACCTCGTTGTCAGCGTTGATGAGGGGCACCACTTCCAGCTTAAGCACAACATCCTGATATTGGATGTTTGAGGTGATGGAGTTGTTGTCACCAAGGCCGGGCGTGGTGGAAGTGAGCGTCGAGACGGGCACGGGAACTCTCTGACCGGAGAGGATGGTGGCTTTTTTATTGTTGGTCGTGTAAACGACCGGCCTTGAGAGCGTTGTGAACCGGTTGGTTGTCTCCAAAAACCTTGCAAAAACATCCACCGATTCGGCGATGGAGCCATAGATGGTGAGGCCGGAGAGCTGCGCAAACGTTTCGGGGCTGAGGAGGGAGGAAGGGTCGGGGAGTGCATCGACACCTGGAAAAAGGCGAGGACTCAAAACCGAGCCCGCCGCCCCGCTGTTATCGGTCTCGCCAATGATATTTCGAATTGGACTGAAGTTTTGGTATTTCACCAGATAGCTCACGCCATAATCGAGGTTGTTGTCCATGCGGAGTTGGCCGATGACGGCTGCCAGATAAACCTGACGGGGGCGCTTGTCGAGGAGATCCAGAATTTGTTTGGCACGCTCTTTCGCATCCGGCGGACCGTAAACGATGATGCTGTTGGCGCTGGTGTCACCGATGATGCTGACATTGCCAAGGGTGACCGCCAGGGGTGGGCTTTGGAGGGCTTCGTCAGAAAGCCGGTCCGGTCTCGAGAGTCCGCCACCGCTGGAATTGCTGCCCGAGGACCCTTGGAATCCACCGCCCTGGTTGGGGTTCGTTGTGGTGGGCTGCTGACCTTGGGGCTGGCTGCTGCCCGTCCCGGCTGTGGTTTCGCCTCGCTCTTGGAGCATGCTCTCCAATACAGGAAAGGCATCGTTGACGGAGAGGTAGTTCAGGACACGGACGAGAGGATGTTCGAATGAGCCTGCGGCATCGAGTTGGGTTATCACTTCGCTGAGATAGCGGTAATTCTCCGTGCGCGTGACGACGAGGACCCGATTGGTCCTCATATCCGCAATAAACCGGGATTTTCCCTGCAACAAGCGGTCTTCGTATTGGGCGCCGGAGGTGGAGACAGCCGATGTGGCTGCTGAAGGATCACCCTCCGGGGTGGTTGGGGGTGGGGCATTGGTGGGGGCGGTTGTGGTCGGGGCGTTGGGGTCTGCCGTGCCGAACATCTCATTCAATGTTTCAACAACTTTCTCAGCATCAGCCCGCTGGAGTTGGATAAAACGCGTGACCACCTTTGCAGGTTCCTGGTCAATCAACTCAAGGATGCCAATCGCTTTTAAAATCACCGGGGTTTTGTCCGTGATGATGAGAGCATTGGCGGTCGGCACGGGAACAATCGATCCATATGCATTTGGCGGAACAACGCCCGTGACAACACCTGCCGCCTCTTGCGGTGCGATAAATTTGAGGGGGACAAAAAAGCTCACCACTTGATCCCCGCTGTTCATGATCTGGGAAAGCTCGGTAAACAAAGGGAGTCCCTCACTTCGAACCATCCGCGCAGGGCCGAGGATCTTGACCGTGTTTTGATCCACAGGAACGATTGTGTAGCCATTCAGCAAAAGAGAGCTTTCGATGATTCGGATTGCCTCGGCTCGTGGCACCGGTTGAGAAACCATGATGGAAAGCTCCGGGCCTGCGAGGTTGGAGTCACGGATCATGCGTTTACCGGTCAACGACTCATAAAGCGCCAGCACATCGAGCACGGAATTTTTTGGGAAGGAAATGTCGACGGAATCACCCCTTGGCTGGGCAGGAGGAGGGATGGCGGGCGGTGTTATCCCTTCAGTTTGAGCACGAGCTGCTGAGGCGCCCAATATCAGGATGCTCAGGAGGCCAGAGGTGACGAGTTTCAAAATGTTCACGGCTTCGGTGGGCCAGGATTGCCCGAGATGACACGGCGGCGAATCACACGTCGGGGTGGGTTTTGCTGGTTGGGATTTCCCGGGTTGGAAACTCCCGTCTGGCCGGGGATGACCGGCATCGCTTGCTGCCCGGGAATGGCGCCGGGAATGGCACCTGCGACCGGTTCGGGCTCGGCATAAGTCAGGGTGGCAATTTCTCCTTGAATCCGAACACGGGCTTTCATTTTGCGAGGGTCACTGTCAGGCAGAAATTCCATGAGCAGCAAACCGCTGCCCTCATTGTCGGCTTCCAGCACGTGTCGGGTCTGGGCCGTGCGATCAAGCACGAAAATTCGTTGTTTGCCATCCCATGAGGCTGCACCGGTCAGCACATAACGATCGGCAACCGGGGATTTCTCCTCGGCTGTGGGCAGAGAGAACGGGGAGCGTTTAAACAGAAAGTCAAATTGTGAAATGTCCCGACCTCCGGTGACCAGTGGGAGATCCGTCGTTTCTTGGCCGGCGTTCTGAGGGGCGTCGGCAGCCACGAGGGCTGTTGCCGCGAGTGAGGTCGCGCAGAGCATCCGGATCAAAATGGTGCTGGAAAGCGTCATGGAGTTTCGTTTTCGCTGACAGGAGGTGATTCCTTTGGCGAGGGCAGGGTATAATACTGCCGAATCTCCATTTCCGCGAGGATATTTTGGGGGCTGGCCTCGGCGCGGGCATTAAATTGTTCGATGGATCGCCATGAGCCCTGCTGCTGCACATCAAAGAGAAAACGCACGGCTCCTTGAAACGGGCCACTGAGTTTCAGTCGAAGCACGGCCGCATTTTCGCTGAGGCCCTCGGGCGGGCCGGGCAGCGACTCCTCAAGCACGGTCAGACCATGAGCTGTTGCCGAGGCGCGAACGGTCTGGAGGAGGTCCGAGCCAGCGTTGTTTTCTGCCATTTCCGGAGCGGGTGGCAGCGAGCGGCTCATCGGCCCCAGTTCATCAGCGAGATCGATCCACACCTGCGATTCAACAATTTGAGCCTTCGCAGCAGCCAGGGCGTTCTTTTGGTTGGCCCGTGCATTGAGGATCAGTTTCAACCCGCCAAGGTTTAGTGCAATAAACACGGCGGTGAGCAAAATCCTGAGCAAACGGCGTTCAGTTGGTGTCAGTTGTCGCATCTGGCCTCCTTCCTTCAAATTCAAAACGCACGGTGTTCTGTGAGGCAATGTCCGGTGGGCGGGCCGTCCACTCAAATTCTGTCAAGGCCGGCGAGGCCCGCAATTTTTCCAACATTTCGTAGGTTTGGGCGACTTCGGAAGCTTCCCCCGCCACAATCAGTCGCCCGTCTTCGATGTTTAATCGGGTGAGGCGAACGGTTTCTCCCGGCAGGGTTGCGGCAACGCCCGCAAGAAGGTCCAAGGCAAAAAGTTTTGGATCGACAGCAGCCTGAATCGTTCGCCACCGCTCCACAGTGGCACGGGCCTCCTCGGCGGGTTGGCGCAGTGCCTCGGCTTGACGTTCGGCCGATTGCACCCTCGCCCGATCGGAAAACAGAATCCCCAGAACCACCACAAGCACCACGGCATAAACCGCCAGCAAAATGCCGCTGATCTGACCGAAGCGTTTGGCTTTTCGCAAACGAACCCGCCGGTCCACGGCCAGTGGAGGCGCGATATCTGAGAGCTTGGCTGGCAGGGCCGGGGGGAGTTCCCCGGTTTTCTCAATCTGCCAGCCAGTCCTGGCTGTGAGGGTCTGGGACTCCTCCTCATCAAACCCCCCCACAAGCAAAACCCGCGCGGGCAGGCCGGTAAGGATTTCCTCTGCTTGCAGTCGTTGCGCGCATCTCGCGAGGGACCGGGAGAAGGGCGCGGAAATCCGCGGCTCTTCGGAGGAGGAAAAATACACACACTGCCGATTGCGGTAGAACGCAAAACACACGGTGCTGTTTTCTTTCCAGAGAATGACATCATTGTTTCCCGGACTTGCAAGGCGCGCGGGAATCTCAAACGTCTCGGCATGGCGGAGGGGTTCCTCCAAGGCCGGGTCATCGGAGCCAAGCACACAGAGGATCAACGCACGGTCCGTGTTCCGTTCGATTTCGACAACACCCACCGTCTGCCCTCGACGATAAAGATGGCGGCTGGCAAATTCGAGTTCTGCGATTTCTGTGGGATTTCCGTTTGGTGAAACCCAGAGCGGCAGAGCCAGCATGCTGTGGGTGGGGGAGGCGACGACCAGTCGGGGGGGACGCTGACCGGGATTCTGAAGTTTTTCCAAAGCCCCGCCCTTGGTTGTGGTTTTCCACAATTCCCAGTCGGAGTGACCAGGACGAAGGATGGCTCGTGATGACGGTTTTTCCTTCATTTTTCCTCCCATGCGAGAATCTCATTGCCGTCTCCCTGAGTCACCACCGTGATCGTGTGGGTGACCCCATAGGCATACCCCCGGCTTTCCACCCGACGGGCCTTGCCAGACGTGCCAAAAAACTTGGTCATGGCCGCCGCTTGATTTCCACCGGCCCCGGCAATGGCAATCGCATCGTCGATCTCGGTGAATTCGAGATCATCTTCCGTGCCCCGCTCCCCATCCGCACCCTTGCGGTAATCCTTCAACGCCAAAATTTGCCGCTCCTCAAGTCCCGCGAGATCGGCCAGAAGAGCCTCGCTGGCATGGTTCACATTGATTTTCCCATCATACAAAATGGTGAAGTCGTCTTTCCAGTCGTCGATCTCGGCGAGCACATCCCGGAGGTTCAGCACGGATTCCATTTCCCGAACATCCCCGAGGGGCGCATTGGGGGGGAAGCCCGGGAGGCCCGCCGCTTCATAGTCCCCATATTCTGCTCCGGCCAGAGAGCGGAACTCATCGGCATCAATCCAGTCCGTGAGGCTGTCCATGGCGGCGTCTGCCTCACGCTGTGGAACGTTCCACGCACGAAACAGGGTGCTGAAAAGGTCACGGTCTCCCGCCCATGTGTTGGGATTGATTCGTCCCGACTCATCGGAAATGAGAACCTCGTACCCTTCGTTCTCCGGATCCCCCTCACGAAGCAGGGGGTCACCTTCCTTGATGCCGGGGTGGCGACCAAAAGCCAGACCGCGCAGTGCCAACTCGCGGGCATGGAAAGAGCGCTCAGCATGGCTCTGTTCGTCGGTGCGCTCTTTGACTCTCACGCCCACCATAATAACCACCGCCGCCAAAAAA
>JBGTAR010000311.1:0-11283 GCA_041749815.1 Terrimicrobiaceae bacterium | reverse complement strand
AAAAGCTCAGAATTTAAATTTTTGTTGGGATTTGGGCTCCCGCTTTGTTGTGCGGGTGGTCTTGCCCTTGGCGGGTTTTTTGGTGGGTTCGGATTTCCATGATCCAACCAATTCCTCAAGGTGTCGCAGGTGGCCTCGCGCGACGTGGAGGCGCTTGTCAATTTTTGTGCGGGTGCGTTCCTCCAGTCCTGCGAGATCTTTACAAATCGAAAACAGATAGGCCGGGGTTTTGCGGAGCTTGCCTAGCTTCTGCCGCAGCGCCCGCTCACCTCGCAGGAACTCCGCGGTCACCTGCCGAAGGTGAAAAAGCGTTGCTTGGGCGGTTCCTGAGCCATCATGGATGTCCGTGATCGCGAGCAGAATTTCGAGGCGCTCCAAGTCATTGTTTTGATAAGCCTCCTGAAGGGAGTGCCAGAGGCGAGCGGACTCCCCATCGTAGTCGGCTCCTGAGTCGGGATGAAGACGGCGAACAAGCAGACGGTAAAGCTCTTTGACTCGTGCCGGGTGATCGCGCTTTTTGGCTCCACCAACGCCACCACCCAGCGAATCGTCGTCATGCCCGTTGGCACCCATTCCGCTCTGACTCCGGAACTCCTTAAACAGCGACCGGTACTCAGCCTTTGCCAATTTGTCAGGGTTCAAGCCAAGCACATTGCGGACAAATTCGCGGAACATCTGCTCTTCCGATGAGTAGTCCTTGTCATTCTTGGGATCCCCGAGATCGTCCTCATCATCATCGAAATCTTCATCATCCGGCTTCTCAGCATCTTTTCCCTTGCTGCGCTCGTTCATGACCTTTTGGTAGGCGCTGCGCTGGGAGCCTCCCGACCAAAATTGGGCTGCCGTGACTTCGGTGATCAAATCCTCCAACTCCGCGATGCGGTTTTCGGCTTTCCGTTCTTCGTCCAGCAGGGGACCGAAGGTATTTCCCAACCAGCGTTCGTAGGAAGGAACGACGGATTTTTGATAATCCTCGATTTGTTCGCGCAGCCGGGCGGCCGTTTTCATGGCACGCCGGCACTCCTTCTCGGTGTCCTTGCGCAGTGGAGTCTGGTCAACAGGGACCATCCGACGGTCGGCCGACAAGGGGGCTTTTAGCGGCCGGAACTCAGGCCTGGATTTCCGCGGTTTCAAGAGCCGGACACAGTACAGACTTTGAAATTTTACTCAAGGGGAATCCCGCGGATGGTTCCTTTTTCGACGTCCTAAGGTGAGTAATCCTTGCCGAAGCCCCCGGTCACGGGCTTACCATGGGAGAATGAAAATTGCCGTGCTTGGTGCAGGAAAGATGGCTCTCGCGCTGGTCCATGGAATTCTCCGTTCAGAACTCTGCTCTGCAGGCGAGATTGTGGTCTCCAGCCGCTCCACGGAGAATCTGCAAAATTTCGTTTCGGCCACCGGGGTTAAAACTTCTGCAACGAATGCCAAGGCAGCAGCTTCAGCGGATGTGGTCCTGCTTTGCGTGAAACCATCCGACGCCCTGACGGCAGTCAAATCCGCTGCGGCCTCGTTGAAAGGCCGCCTCCTTGTCTCCGTCGCTGCAGGCCTCGGCACCAAAGCCTTGCAAAACGCTGCGCCGGGAGCTCGTGTCATTCGCGCCATGCCCAACACCGCAGCCATGGTTGGCCGGAGTGCCACGGCTGTTGCACCATCAGAGGCTGCCACCCGTGAAGACATCGAGATTGCCTCCCGGATTTTTTTGTCTGTCGGCAAGGTCGTCCAAGCCAGCGAGAGCCAGTTGGATGCGATCACAGGCCTGAGCGGAAGCGGCCCCGCCTATTTGTATCTGATTGTTGAGGCCCTCACGGATGGGGCCGTCTCGGCAGGTCTTCCCCGTGCCATGGCCCGGGAACTCGCGATTGAGACATTGGCCGGAGCCGCTGAGATGCTGTCCTCAACCTCCGAACACCCTGCCGTGCTCCGGGAAATGGTGACCAGCCCCGGCGGAACAACCATTGCCGGGCTCCTCGTGCTGGAAAAAGCTGGTGTTCGCTCAGCGATTGCCGAAGCGGTCAAAGCGGCCGCAAAAAGATCACGGGAATTGTCTGCGGAGAATCCATGATGCGCCGCCTTTTGCTCGTGCTGGGCCTAACGTTGGCACAAGTCGGTGCCCAAACCCCGGACCCTCAGTTCGTGCCAGAAAACGCGAGGGAGGCGGCCGGCGAAGGGAATGCCGCATTCAGCAAACAGGACTACGAAAAGGCCCGACGCGCCTACACCAAGGTCCTTGAACTCGCCCCCGACAATCTTTTAGCACTCACGAACCTCGGCGTTGTGGAATTTGCGGATGGCAAAAGTGCCGATGCCGAAAAGCTCCTGAAACGGGCCGTACAAATCCGCATCGAAAATGCCCCTGCGTGGCTCACCCTGGGAATTCTCTACATGGATCAGGGCCGTCTCGATGAATCCCTGGCCGCTCTCACGCAGTCCCTTGTGCATGACTCCGGGAACCCCCGTGCGCGAAACTATCTGGGCGTCGTGATCGGTCGAAAAGGCTGGTTTGATGGAGCCCAGAGCGAGCTACGCAAAGCCGTGGAGATCGACCCCAACTACAGCGATGCACATTTCAACCTTGCCTATTTCTACCTGGAACGGAAACCACCCCTCATCGAACTCGCCCGTCGTCATTATTTCCGATCCATCGAACTCGGTGCGCCAAAAGACCCCGATATCGAAGATGTTCTCAAAAAGGCCACTCCGAAGGATTAAATCACCTGCGGGGATCCAGCGCATCCCGCAGCGCATCTCCCAGAAAATTCAGGGCCAGCAAGGCCAGTGCCATCGTTGCCGCAGGAAAGACCACCAGCCACCAACGGATCTTTACCGGGTTCAACGCTGAGGCCCCATCCGCCAGCAGGGACCCCCAACTGGACTGCGGAGCCTGCACGCCCAGCCCCAAAAAACTGAGAAAGGACTCGTCAATGATCACGGCAGGGATGGTGAGGGTGAGATACACGACAATCACTCCGGTCATATTGGGAAGCAAATGCCGCACGAGGATTTTTAAATGAGACTGCCCGAGGGCGGAGGCTGCGGAAACAAATTGGCGGTTTTTCAGCGAGAGCGTTTGGCCGCGCACAATCCTGGCCAGCGTGAGCCACTCGATCACTCCCAAAGAAAGAATGAGAACAACCAACCGAGAGGAGGAAACCAACCAGATCCACCCTGCTTCCGAAGCAAATTCACGGAGCCTCTGATCAAAGGCGTTGATGCAAACCAGAATAAACACCAGCCGCGGCACGGAGTAGAGCACATCGACGACCCTCATCATGGCCGAATCGACCCGGCCTCCGGCATAACCCGAAATCAACCCATAGGACGTGCCGATGAACAAGCTCACCGCGGCCCCGCAGAGTCCCACCAGTAACGAGATCCGTCCCCCGGAGAGCACGCGGTAGAGGATATCCCTGCCATTGATGTCAGTGCCAAAGGGATGTTGCCAGGAAGGCGCCGCATAAGAGAGCGGTCCCGGCTGGGCATAGGAAGGCGGCAGGAAAAAGGGCCCCGCCAACGAAGCCACGATCAGCACAGCAAGAATCGCCATCGCCGCCAAAGCCACCGGGTTTGCTCTCAGACTCTTCCACCCTCTCAATTCAGCCATCGAGTCGAATCCTCCGGTCAAGAACCGTGTAAAGCACGTCCACGGTCATGTTAAACACCACCAACATCGCGCAATAAACAATCACCACCCCACCCAACAAAAATCCGTCACGATTCAAAATCGAATGCACAAAAAATCCGCCGGCTCCTGGAATATGAAAGAGCGTTTCGACCACAATTGAGCCGGTGAGCAAATGCGCAGCAAGCGGCCCCAAAAACGAGATAACGGGCAGAATCGCCACCCGCAGAGCATGACGATACAACACCGTCCGCTCCTTCAAACCCTTGGCCCGTGCCGTTCTCACAAAATCCTGCCCCAGCACCTCGATCATGCTGCCCCGCAACAACCGCGCGATGTAGGCCACATAGGGTGCGGCCAGTGTGATGGCTGGCAGAACCATCGCTTGCGGCGTTCCCCAACCGCCAACCGGAAACCACCCCAACCAAATCCCGAACACCAAAATTAAGATCGGCCCGATCAAAAATGACGGCAAAGAAATAGCCAAAAGCGCAAACAACATCGCAAAAAAATCTTTCGGTCCGCCGCGCCCGGAGGCGGCTGCGACACCAATGATCGTTCCCAGCACGGTCGCCAGGACAAAGGCGCACAGCCCGAGGGTGATTGTCACCGGCAGGGTCTGGGCAAGAATTTCCGCCACGCTTCGGTTGCGGTATTTTGTCGAAAGCCGCAAATCCCCCTTCACCAAATCCCCGAGGTATCCCGTGTATTGCTGCCACAACGTGCCGTCCAATTTGTATTTCGTCAGGAGCTGCTTCTCAATCGCAGGCGGCAACTTCCTCTCCGCATCAAATGGCCCCCCCGGCGAAACCCGGATCAGAAAAAAGGTCACCGTCACCACGCAAAACAGCACGGCCACCAATGCCAATATTCTCCGAATCAAAAAAGAAACCACCCCATGGGATGTAAACGGACAGGTGTCCACAAACCAGCGCAAAACGTGCGCAAGTGAACCCCCCCCTGTGACCGCTGGTCCCGCAAGCGCGTGGCAGGCTTCAACCCGTGCCCAGGTCATCAGGTGAGCTTACCACGATTGAGAGGCCTCGCTCCAAGTGGAAATGCGGATAGAATTGGAGGAGTCGCCGGGCTCTTTCAAATTGTCCCCAATCATTGTCCTGTTAGTTTTTTCGGAATTCCGCAACGATCAGCACATGAAATTTGACGACCCAATACAAACCCGATACGAAAGGTAAGGCGGACCGGAATGAAGATCAGCAGCTTGGATTTTGAGACGGCGAACCACTCAGACGCGAGCATTTGCGCGGCGGGGGTTGCTGTCTTTGTGGACGGGGAATTGATCGAAACTCGACATTGGCTGGTTCGTCCGCCAAGAGGATTGGGCTGGTTTCTTGAGGACTTCATCGGGATCCACGGCATTACCCATGAGGATGTTCAGAATTCACCAGAATTCCCGGCGGTTGCTCAAGAATTACTCCCAATTCTAACCTCTGCCGATTTGGTCATTGCCCACAATGCGCAATTTGACATCCGAAAACTCAACGGCACCCTCAGCCACTTCGGAATTCCCTGCCCGAGTTTTCCCACCCTCTGCTCCTGCCAGGCCGCCAGACGCGCATGGCCAGAATTACCCAACCACAAGCTCAGCACAGTGGCCGGTCACATCGGCCACACTTTCCGGCACCACAACGCTGTGGATGATGCCGAGGCTGCCGGACGTGTGCTTTCGGCGATTATCAGGGAACGAGGCGAGGCATGGGTTTTTGAGCCCGCGCACTATCCATAAAAACCTGACAATACACCTCAAATAACCTATGGCAAACTTCTACTGTAAAACCTGCGGCACAAAATTCCAAAGCGTTGCCGCCTTGACCTCCTCATCATGTTCAAAGCATCCTGACGGACCGAATCGCGGCAAACACACCCTCTATGAGGGTTCGGAGAAGAATCAATACACTTGCAAGTATTGTGGGAACAAGTTTCCTTCGCTTTTTACGCTCACCTCAGCGAGCTGCCCACGCCATCCTGACGGCACAAACAAGGGGAAACACTCGCCAGCACTTTAAAAATTAAACTCGAAGTGAAATTCTAAATCTAAATTAATTGGCTGCGATAATTTCGTTCACTTGTCAAAATCATTGGATCGCCAATAGTACATAATAGAACTAAATAATAAACCGAGTATGGAAGACACACTTGCAAATAAAGTAATGAGCACAATTAAAAAAGCAGATAGGCCAACAGAGGTTTCAATTCAACAGTTAAGAGACATGGTGGCCATATCTTTAGAAGACGGCATTCTGACAGATGATGAGAAAAATCTCCTTTGCGGAATGGCAAAGACCCTTGGCATTGAAAAGAGCGAACTGGAATTTCTGCTAAAAGTAAAACTTGAAGAAGAGCCAATCAATCAATCAGAAGGTGACATAGAGCGTTTAGCCGAACCAAGCAAGCAAGCGTTATTGAAAAGCTTGTCCGCTTCTGTTGGAAACGCAGTTTCAAAAGCAAAAACTTTTAGCGCGAAGAAATGTCTGCCGATAGCGAAATATTCGAAAAACATAGGGGTCTTTGTTTCTACCAGGGTTTCCAAAATAAAAGACAGCCAAGCAGAGCAGAAAGAACTTGCACGGATTCAACTTGAGGCTTTGTTGACCAAGATCCGCGACCGACGGAAGCAAAGCAAAATATTAAAAGAAAAAGAAAAGACAGAGATAAAATTGCTTTCCATTAGTCTTGCTGACTTAGATAGACGGATCGCCAACATTGAGCATGCAAGAAGGAAGCGGCATTCGCTGCTAAAAAACCAAAAGGATTCGAGCGTTGCAGAAAATGAACTAAAAGTTCTTGAGAAAGAAGAAAGCGTGCTTACATCTGCAAAGGAAACAATTCTCACAATTCCGAAGGTGCACGCGAGGAAACTGGACCTATCCAAGCTTCTAAAAAGAATAAATCATCTAATGGAGACTACAATATTCGATGAAACAAAAGAAGAAAAATCTGAGAAGGCCCTTTTAGCAACTGCTGGGTTTGCCGCAGCGGCTGCCAAAGGTTTGGGGGATGTGGCAAAAGAAGCGGCAAAGAATTCTGAAATTCAGAAAGCAACTTTCGACTTGGGCGTCACTGCATGGAAAAGTCGGAAAGATAAGACTAAGTAGAAATTGGCTTTAAAAACATATATGACTGATTAGGAGTTATTCATTTTGAAATTCCCCCATAATACAAAATTCAATTCTCAATTCGACCGTATCCCCGGTTTGAAGTGGTACCCTTATGTTGGTGGCAATTTTGGTAAGAGGCCGCAGAGGGTGATGGTTTATGCCCACAACATCCCGATCAAGCCAGAGGAATACGAAGTTAAGTCTGTTGAGTTTCGGTCCAAATTAACATGGGCTGACTGCATAGACGAATATGCTTATGAACCGGGCTGGTGGACCGAGGCGTTCCGGTATTTCGTCAAAGGTGCAGCGTGCTTGACTGAGAATTACACGCGCAACTCAAGTCCTGAGATTCTTGCGAACGTAGACGACCTCCTGAACAGTATTTCCTACGGCAACTTCATTCAGGGATTGGTGATGAGTGATTCCCAAATTGCGCTGGCCGATTCGGATCTTGTGATTAAGAGCAAAGTTATTAATCAGCAGATTCTGGACATTCTTAACATCACCCACTGTATTTGCTGGGGTGCACCTGTTTTTGATTACGTGCGGAGTCTTCCTGGTTGGGCCGTTGAAGACCAAGTGAGTTACGAGCAGAGAGGGTTTGGGTATTGCAGGGTTTTGCGAACCGCAACCATTCCCGTGCACGTCCTGAAAATCCATCATCCCTCCATGCCGAATTTTCGGCCTTACTCTGCCGAAACGCAGAAGATCATTTCTGACTTCCTATTGCGCGAATAATTGAACGCAAGTGCGTGGTTTTGATTTTGAAAAAGTGAGTGTGGAAACTTGTCAGAAATCGCAGCGGCCTTGATTGAGCCGGGAGTGCTGAGCTTGCACATCGCGGCAACCAAGGATTGGGGACAATCTTTTCCGTTTCGTAAAGTCGAGGCATTGTATTTTATGGATTGCACGACAAAACCAACCATGAAAACCGACGACTCAAAAAGCCGCAAACTGACCAATACTGCTATTGCCACCTTGTTCATGGTGGCCGGTGGCCTTGTCGACACATATGGGGAGAAGGGCCTTCAATGCTTCAAAGCCTGGATGAAAAAACAAGCCGAGGAAGCCAGAAAGCGTGCTAGAACCCAAGAAGCGGAGATCCGCGAGGTAGCAGAGGGTCATTAACCGTTTCAAGTATGAGGAACGACGAAGGGCATAATTGTTACATCAAAGCCGTCGATATCTTTCGGGAGTTTTTCCGTGACAAGACATGCAATATTCCTGACGTTCAGGATAGGATCGCGAAGGCAGTCGCCGAGGGATCATTGAAGAAAAAGTTCCTCAAAAAAGGCGGTAAACCGGCTTTCACTTGATGGACTGGCACGGCGATGCGGAATTTTTGATGGCGTTGAGTCTTTTTCCAGAAAGGTTCACTGACGCGGAGATCCGGCAGGGCGTTATCTGGTTCCTCAATCATGCCGGGTATCACGTCTCCGAAGCCGCTCGACTGGTAATGTATCCGACAAGAACCCACTATCGCCACAAATATGGAGAGCGAAGAGATGCCCGAAAGAGCAAATGAAAACGCGCTTCAGCGAGGAACGGATTTTGGGTCAGCCACGCATAATCCAATGGACTTTATCCATGTTGGCTAGTTGATGCTGGTAAATTTTCCAAACTCCCGCCTCAAGCGAGCCAATCGTTTGGGATCGGTTCCCTCCACCAAGCCTAGACCCTTGCAGAGGAACGCATGGGCGGCGGCACCTTTGAGTTTCATCCGTTTTACCTCTGCATCCAGAAGCTTCAATTTCGACGCGTGGGCTCTCCGTTGTTCAATCCCATCAGCCAGCCCCTCTCCCTGTTTTTTCAACGCTCTTGCACGATGGAGCTTCATGACCTCATCCCACCGCACGTCACGTTTGGCGTCGAATGACCAATAGACGGGAATGAAAATCATGGTGCCATAGGGCGTCAGATTGACCGAGAGCTTCATGGTGAGAGGTTTCTCACCTTCCATGCCATAAAGGTTCCATCGCATGCAGAACACATCGAAGGCGGCTTGGAACCGGTTGCGTGGTTTTGACCAATCCACCTTAAATCTGGGCCGAAGATTTCTCTCCCCTGTCAACGACCGACGGAGAATTCCCTTTTCGTTGGCAAATTGGGAAATATCCCACTGCTTTTTGATCGCCTGCCACTCGCGGAGAAGTTCGGGATTCCTCAACGCTTCTTTCTCAATGGAATCAAACTTTGCCGTTGTTTTGACAAGGGATTCGTAGCTGCCATGCTGGACCAAGTGTTCATGATCCATTGCGACCCGACAGACTTCATCAGATGGAGGTTCCGGTAGCCAGCGGAGAAGAAAGGTCATTTCCTCATCAAACGGCTTTTTCGCTTCAATGAAGTCCAAGCAAGCGCAAAAAACGTCATGGATGTTCATTGGCCACAGGGAAATGGGGGTGAGCATCCAACGGTGGAGAGGTTCAAGAGATACCCGATCTTTCTTGTCCGGGAGAGCATGGAACCGCCGGATTTCAGCTTGCGAATATTCCCGCCGATGGTAGGCGAGAGCATCCAGCTTTGTGAGATCCTTTTTGAGAGTCGATGGCATAAAAAAATTACCGGTTCTTCAGCAGCGCATCTTATTCTGACCGGAGGTTTCGGAGAGAACGCAAACTTCCGTCGGCAGAGCGCTGTAGAGTTTCCAGAACTGCTTGGTTGCAAGTGACCTCACCGGTTTTCCGGCCAAGCTTTGAGTGATCCCGCTTCGCTTTTCGCCTCCTCAAAAAGGTGGTCCAGTTTCCCAGCCTTCGCGTCGCTTTCGAGTTGCTGTGCCCACGCATCAGCACGGAGCTCGCCGAACCATGCGGATAGCCTCCAGAATTCAGATTCTGGCAGGTTGCGGATGGCGGATTCGATTTCAACGACCGAACTCATAATGGGATCTTAGTCGGAGGCACACGCTTTCGCAATCTGATTTCAGTCCACTGGCCAAAGATTGGGGACAGTTCAATCCGTGGAAACTCGTTCTCCCATCGCAGATCATCACGGACATGACGCCGAAAATTCACAACCATATTGTTTCAACACAGCCTCAAAACCCTGGATCAGACCATGCGCTGGAAGATCGCGCGTCACAACCCGGATTTGTGTGTGATATCTCAAAAGGAAACTCATTTTTTCCGGCATCAAACGAGCCCCCCATCCCTGTTCTTGCAGAATTCGGAGCACATCGTCTCCACCAGTGCAGATTAGAAGGCTCATGGGATTATCAAAGAGCGGCAACCGAAAATCCCAATTCTGTGGTTCGTTCCTATCGAATCCTGAAACGCAGAAATTTGGGAGCGCGATGGGAGGATGTCATTTTTCAATTTGGAGAACGGGCCTTTATTTGCGGCGATGCCAGACGAGTTGTCGGGTATGCCGCCAGTTATGAAGACGCCGAAAAGATTGTCCAGGATTTCAATGCGTCATATCGCCTTGATTCCTGCATCTCTGGCGGGCGGTTTCAGCTCATCCGGAAAAGCTCCTATGGAATCGAGTGTGAAAATGTTGTTCTTGAAGCAGACACCGTGTTGGGGGAACAGAGTTTTTCTCTCCATTATCCGGAAGGAACAGAGGCATGGCACAAAGGCTTCGTTGCAAAACTTGCTAATCGGAGGCACGGCCTTTCGATTCTTGAGGGGAAGCCGGGCACCGGCAAGACCTCGTATCTCAGGCATCTGATGGGCTCACTGAATGAGACGCACCGATTCTACTTCATCTCACCTGCCAATCTGGGAATTCTTTCAGAGCCGGATTTCATCGGATTCTGGGGGAAAGAGCGGCAGCTATACTCCGACTACAAGTTGGCTGTTATCCTTGAAGATGCGGATGCCGCCCTGATGACCCGAGCGACCGACAATCGCGTCCAAGCGAGCGCAATTTTGAATCTTTCCGATGGGATGCTGGCCGATTTCCTGCGCCTTCAGATTATTTGCACCATCAACTGCAGGGCAGATGATATCGACCAGGCCTTCCTCCGCCCTGGAAGGTTGTTGTGTCACCGGGTTTTTGAGCGTCTCGATCCTTCGCAAGCGACGCGACTCGCTGCTTCAATTGGAATAAACCTCCCTCAAGCGCGGGATTATTCCCTGGCAGAAGTCTTCGCAGGACATGACAGCAAAGCCATATCACGACCACAGCTCGGCTTTGGAGGAGCAAATTAAGGAGTAACAACAGGGCAAACGAACTAAGAGTTGGAAATAGAAAGTGGGAGCATTCGAACCAGGTTCATTTGATTAATTCGCAACGCCAACGTCCGTCGCCAGATCAAATCGCTCTGCCCCCAAGGTGATGGCATTCAATTCATACATGGCTTTCTGGCTTTTCGATTCGACCTTTTGAAGGATCTCTACGACTTCGTTGTCATGTCCAACGATGCCGATAGACGCCACGTGAGTTTAGCTTTAAAGGCTCTTGAAGTGGCAGCGCGTACGGGATTTGAACCCGTGCACCAGCCTTGAGAGGGCTGTGTCCTAACCCCTAGACGAACGCGCCAATAGGCAGACAATAATTCAATGGCTCGCTGCTGGCAAGTGTGGAGAGAACCGCTTTCTGTTGCCG
>JBGTAR010000310.1:0-6683 GCA_041749815.1 Terrimicrobiaceae bacterium | reverse complement strand
TCCTTCTCGGGAGACTCGCTACGCCACAGATTATTTTGGGTTGCGGTCTTGGCGCGACGCACTTCGGTGATCATTGGACCGGAGTGCAGCAGCTCTGGATCAATTGTCTTCATTGTATTGGAGTGGTTCGTCTGGACTGCACATCACTGGAAAATGAAATCCATTTTCGTGAACCGCCCATCGCAAGCGATCTCGTCTTATTGGGTTTGCGGTGTGCGGGCCGCGTAGTAGCTCGGAATCGTGGGAAGCGATCTGAGACACAGCGCGGTCAGGGATTGGGGATGGCGACTTGCTGAACTTCTTGTGGTTATTATTTTCCCTTGTAGTAGCGCCGATTGGGCTTTCGGTTCGGTAGTAGCTTGCCAGCGTCGTCTAAGAACCCCTCCCTGCCATCAGCTGTCTGAATAAAAATCCCACCACCAAGATTCTCGGATCGAATCAACTCAGGCTTCCATACGTATCTGCCTTTTTTGTCGATGACGGCCCCTTTTCCGTCAACAGAGACAGCACCGACTTCGCCAATGAAATCCCATGGATAATCCGTGTCGAATCTTGGTTCGATCACCCACTCGCCGTCCTTGTCAATGAATCCGTGTTTTTCGCCCTTGTTGACTCCAGCCAACCCTTCGTGAAACTCAAATCCAGAATCAAACCTGGCAGGCAGGATCACTTTGCCGCTCTTATCACAGGCCCCCCACTTGCCACCCAGTTCGAAGGCGACCAAGCCCTCTGAAATCCGGGGCTTGCGATTCTCATAGAGTTTGAAATCAGCCATGATCACGCGCCCTTCTATGAACCGCACCTTGGTATCAGGGTCTGGGAAGCACTCCCCATTGGATTTGATGTAGTCCATCAATACTTCAACCTTGGTTTCAGCGTTCGCAACGATCTCTGGCATCCGTTCATCACTTTCGTCTGCCCCTGCAGTGATTAAAGTTGCAAGAATCGCTATCGTGACGGTGCGGTAAGTCTTCATCTATTTGTTGACGTCCCCGATGAGGAATCACCGCTTGCTTCTGGCAGGGATCCTGCCCGCGAAGCGGAATCAGCAGGAGACCTGCCAGAAGTCCCGAAGGGACGGGGATTTGCTCCATCGGATCCGTTCGGCGTTGCGGCTGATGAGGTGTAAAGCTGGCGCAATTAATCAGCACCGCGGACACCGTTTGCGGCGCATTAGGCCGAACAGGAGACCAGTTGCCGCCAGCAATGTTGCGGACCCGGGTTCGGGAATCGGCTGGACATAATTAGCACCCGAGGCTGACTGGAACGAATAGTTGGTAACGACATTGTTCCCAGCATCCAGCACTTCGGCGAAGCCTTCCCAAGTGGCGGTATTCGCCAGGTTGGCGGATGCGCTGGCGGTAAAAGCACCAGAATTCTCAGCGTAAGCCTGGCTGCGGGCGTTGATGCGCAGCGTGACGTCGTTCAGCCACTGCCCGTAGGTAAAGTCGAGCACCACCTCCTGCATGATGCCAAGAAACGGCGTGCCGGTGGACGTGCCATTTGCGCGTCGCGTTTCCGTTTTCGTGTCCGAGAAGCTAGGGTCCACGCCGAAGGTGTAGGCGGCTTCTCCCTTGCTTTCAGTAAGGCTAAATCCGTTTTGAGGCGTGGCGCCATTGCTCGAAGCCGAGAGGCTGCCATCGATCATAAAACGGACCTTCACCTTGCCGAAGGTGCCAGTGAGCCCTGGCGCATCGATAAAGAAATCGTCCTTCCAACTCGCGGCAGAGTTAGAAAAAATTAAATTACTGTTCACGGCGGAACTCTGCCCGAAGGCGCGGAGGAGGCCGAACGAGGCAAACGCGGTTCCATCGGTGCTCCCGGCGGAGTTCGCACCGCTCTCTGCATCAGACACGCTGCCGCTGGACTGCGATTGGCTCGGGGTGGAGGTGCCTGTATTATCGCCCACATTTGCTGTGACCAGCGGCGCGGCTGAGACGGACGCAGGCCAGAGCGGAACGGCAAGAGTTGAGAGCAATACGAGGGCGTGGCAGATGGTGTGTTTCATGGTGTGCTAGGTTGTTGCGGTGGTTGGTGGTTTGGAGAAGATTTGAAAAGCGCCTAGCATCGCCGAACAGTGTTATTGAGTCGCCCGGAAGGGCAGACTTCGTCCATGGCGCTTCATTGGTTTTTTTAAACCACCAATGAGACCCCTATTCAAGTAAAATCAAGATGTCCGGCTCTGCCCTACGTATTCATGCAAGGTCCAGAGGGCTGGGGCCTCCGGCTCCTGGTCGCTTTAATACATGGAGATAGATCATGGTTGTTGAGACGTCAGTATGGCCAAGCAAATCCTGAACTGTCCGGATGTCGATACCACTTTCGAGTAGATGAGTTGCAACACCCGCGCGTTAGCGCAGCTTTGGGAGGGTAAGTAACTGGTGCAGCCGGGAGGCAACCGAAGCGCAGCGGAGTGATGGAATGATGGAGGGTATGGCACGTTGCGGGTTTGGAAAGTCGGGCTTTGCGAGTGGCTTCCTTAAATTGGCGCTGCATAGACGCATCATGAAGATGATATCTGGCGATTCTTCCGGTTCGTGGATGTGGGCAAAGGGTTGCTGAGGGAAACAGAAACTGCCATGGCCATTCGCGTGAGGCATTGGGGTATTTCCGCATGAGGGCCTCGGGCATGTGGGCGTCGCCCTCCACGCCGAGCTGCCATGTCTCGTCATCAGGAACACCGGCAGTTTTTTAAAGTCGCTTGTTCCTTCCTTGTCCCGGTCAGAGTTTCTTCGGCGATTCGAGTGAAATCTGGATAAGGGTTTTTTATTGAGGGAGGCGATTACGGAAAGCCGGCGGGACGCCAGCGGTCCCAGGGAGGTTGCGGGAGCATGCTTCATGGATGCTGTTGCCTGCCAAGGATGTCTTGCGTCGGGGGGAAAAAGGCGTCAAAGATTTTGGTCATGATTATTTCCCCAAAAATCCGCGGTTTTATTTGCACGACGTCGCATCCCGAAGGGTGTGCGGCGCATGTGCATCTGCAGATCGATTATGTGAAGGCGCAGCCGCGTTTGGAGGGTGCTCCAAAGCGGGTGTTGGTGGTTGGTGCTTCGACTGGCTACGGGCTGGCGTCGCGGATTGTGCCGGCGTTTGGAGCGGGGGCTTCAACGATTGGGGTGTTTTTTGAGAAGGAGGGGGTCGAAAAAAAGACGGCCTCGGCCGGTTGGTATAATTCGGTGGCTTTTGAGAAGGCGGCTCATGCGGAGGGCCTTTATGCCAAGAGCTTTAATGGGGATGCGTTTTCCAAGGAACTCAAGCAGCAGGTGATTGAAACGATCAAAGCGGACCTGGGCCAGGTCGATGCGGTGGTTTACAGCCTGGCGTCTCCCCGGCGGGTGGACCCCGAGAGCGGCGAAATTTATAAATCCGTGCTCAAGCCCACGTCCTCGACATTCACGAACAAAAATCTGAACACTGACAAGAAGGAAGTGGAGACCGTCACGATTGAACCGGCCACCGAGGAGGAGGTTTTTCATACGGTGAAAGTGATGGGTGGTGAGGACTGGAAGCTCTGGATTGATGCCTTATCCGAGGCCGGGGTTCTGTCCGAGGGCTTTCAAACGGTGGCGTATTCTTATATTGGGCCGGAAATCACGTGGGCGATTTATACGGATGGAACCATTGGTCGCGCGAAAGTGCATCTTGAAGAAACGGCAAAAGCCATGAACACGCGCTTCGGTGCGGGCACGGCGGTTGTGTCGGTGAACAAGGCGCTTGTGACCCAGGCGAGCTCGGCGATCCCGGTCGTGCCTCTCTATATTTCCATTCTCTACAAAGTCATGAAAGCCAAAGGCCTTCATGAGGGCTGCATTGAGCAGATTTACCGCCTGTTTTCCGAGCGGTTGGGTCATGCCGAGTTGTTGGATGACAAGGGCCGTATCCGCATTGATGACTGGGAAATGCGTCCCGAGGTGCAGGCCGAGGTTGCACAAGCGTGGAACACGGTCACCACCGAGTCCATTGACAGGGATACGGATTTTGCGGGTTATCAGCAGGAATTTTACCGGCTGTTTGGTTTTGGATTGGAGGGCGTTGACTATGACGCCGAGACTGATCCGATCCGACCGCTTCCGAGTTTGGGCTGATTGCCAGAGCGTCCCGCATGCTTGCGTATTATGTCCATGACCTGAACCCCTTCCTGATTCAGTTCACTGAAACATGGGGGATTCGGTGGTATGGGATGGCGTATCTGGCGGCTTTCTTTCTGGGGTTCCTGCTTTATCGGCGGTTGGCCCGTCAGGGATTCAGCGATTTGCGACCGGATCAGGTGGGGGATTTTATTTTTGGGACGGCGTTTTTTGGGGTGATCCTGGGCGGGCGGCTGGGATACATGCTGTTCTACAATCTGCCGGGCCTGCTCGCGGATCCGCTCGTCTTCTTTCGACTCAATGAGGGCGGAATGTCGGCGCATGGAGGAATTTTGGGGGTGGTGCTTTATACGCTCTGGTTCGCGCGACGTCATAAGGTCTCATGGCTGAATCTCGGTGATAACATTGTTGTTGTGACACCGCTCGGGCTGCTCTTTGGGCGGATTGCCAATTTTATCAATGGCGAACTTTATGGCCGGGTGGCCACCGTGCCCTGGGCGGTGCAGTTTCCCAAAGAGCTCTATGATGGTCCCCCGGAGATGGCCCGACTTGCCATTGCGGAAGCCGTGACGCTCAATCCGGCCTGGAATTCCGTGGAGGCAATTATCGCAAATGTGGGCAACTCCCCGGCGTTGAGGGAACAACTGGCCGTGACCCTCTCACCCCGCCATCCCTCCCAAATTTATGAAGCCACACTGGAGGGGGCTCTGCTTTTTGCTCTGCTGTGGTTTCTTCGGACCCGCTTTCGATGGCGAAATGGGGTTTTAACCGGCGTGTTTTTTATCGGCTATGCCATCGCCCGGATTTTCTGTGAGATGTTCCGTCAGCCTGACGCAGCCCTCACCGGTGAGCTCACCCGGGGTCAATTTCTGTCCATTTTTCTTGTGGTGATGGGCGTGGGCTTTTTGCTCGCTTCGCGCAAACAGAAGCAGGTGAAAAGTTCCGGGTGAGGGCGTAAAACGAAGAATGGGTCACTCTTCGGCTGGAGCGCTTTGGCCCATCGCCCCGGTTGCAAAAAGAGAAAATATCTATTCACACGCTTGTCCAAGACAGGTTCTCCCGCAGAGGCGCGGAGGCGCGGAGAAGAGGGGTTTAAGGGGAAAAGCGAAAAAGGGGCATGGTTTTGAATATTCAAAAATCGGGAGCCCGCTGCTTAAATGGAATGGTCCTCCTTGGTTGTTGGCCTTTCTTGGTGTTCCCTCTGCGTCTCCGCGCGATTTATTTTAGGCAGTCATGATCTGGGCATAAACCCCCAGGTTCATTGGTGCTGACTCCACCTCCTCGTTCACCCTCAATCATCTCACTCTCCCGTAGCTTCAAAGATTTTTTTCGTTTGCAAAGGGGTTGGGTTTGGTGAAAAAAACTTGGCACCACCCCGCATCAAATCTTCCGTTCGCTCAAGTGCTTCCCTAAATCCCTTTCCCTCTTCCATTTCGTGGTCTCCTTGGGGCCGTGTTTGTGTTTTTTGCGACGCTCGCCTCCGGACAAACCGAAGATGGGCTTTTTGCTGTCTTTCAGACCAATCGCGGAGCATTCACCGCGCGGCTTGATTATGACAAGGTCCCGACCACGGTGGCCAATTTTGTGGGTTTGGTCGAGGGCACGCGCGGATGGGTGGACACATCCACTGGCACCCTGCGAAGGCAGCCGTTCTACAACGGGCTCACTTTTCACCGGGTGGTTCCAGGCTTTATTATCCAATCAGGAGCCCCTAATGGCGAGGGAACTGCTGGTCCAGGCTATACCTTTGGAGATGAGTTCCACCCGGCGCTGCGCCATGACTCGGCAGGCATTCTCTCGATGGGGAATTCGGGGGCGAGCAGCAACGGCAGTCAGTTTTTTATCACACTCAACCCGATATCATCGCTGAACAACAAACATTCCGTGTTCGGGCAGGTTGTGGATGGGATGGATGTTGTGAACAGCATCGGGTCCGTGCCCACGCCGATTCAAGCGCCTGAAGAGATCACGACGATCGAACAGATCACCATCATCCGGGTCGGAGCCGCCGCTGAGGCATTTGACGCCGCCGGTCCATGGGGACTGCCGGAATTGGTGGACGCAGAGCCTGCTCTGCTTGCAGATGCAGGAAGCTATTGGTTGCGATTTGGACGTTCGCCCTTCTCGAAGTACTTCATCTCACGTTCCGATGATTTGACCATTTGGACTCAGAGCACAACTCTGACAGATCTCGTGAGTGCTCCGGCCTCTGACCATGATGTGACAGCGGACATCTCGGGAAAGGCAAAACAATTTTTTCGGGTTGTGAAAGCCTGTTATTTGCCCCAAGCCGCGACATTCGTCAACAAGACGCTGGCCTTCCAATTCATCTCGAGCGACCAGACCCTGGAACTGGCGATCACGGGAGAGCCAAGGGGCAGTTTTATTGTCGAACAACCGCTCGGCACGGTGGTCCTCGATGGGGAACCATCTGGTTTCATCGGGGCCTATGTCTTTGCGGCAGGACTCAATCATCAGGAGTTCGTTGCAGCGTTTGAGCTTTTTGATCCCCTCAGAATCTCACTCCACTACCGAACCGCAACACAAGGCTGGTTCACCGCGCAGAATTATTACGCAACTGATGGGATTTGGCCG
>JBGTAR010000309.1:0-18650 GCA_041749815.1 Terrimicrobiaceae bacterium | reverse complement strand
TTTTCCAAGATGAGCTCCACGACCACTTCTGCCAACACCCTCGATCAACTCAAAAGCTTCACCACGGTTGTTGCCGATACGGGCGATTTTGAGTCGATTAAAAAATACTCCCCGCAAGATGCCACCACCAACCCGACGCTGATCTACAAAGCCGTTGGCCAGGACGAATACAAACCCCTTCTGGAGCAGGCCATTGCCGACAACCGTGGCTCCTCCCTCAGCGGAGGAGATCTCCACAAAAAAATCATTGATGACCTGCTTGTGGCGTTTGGTCGCAAAATCCTCGACATCGTTCCCGGGCGAGTTTCCACGGAGGTGGATGCCCGACTGTCCTTTGATGCTGAAGCCACGGTGGAAAAAGCCCGCTA
This sequence comes from Terrimicrobiaceae bacterium, assembly GCA_041749815.1. Classification (GTDB taxonomy): domain Bacteria; phylum Verrucomicrobiota; class Verrucomicrobiia; order Chthoniobacterales; family Terrimicrobiaceae; genus JAJTZA01. The sequence continues at coordinate 18,282 of JBGTAR010000309.1, read as the reverse complement.
CCTTATCGGTCTTTACGAAAAACTGGGAACTCCTCGTGAGCGTGTTCTCATCAAAATTGCCTCCACTTGGGAAGGGGCTCAGGCCGCCGAGATCTGTGAAAAAGAAGGCATTCATTGCAACCTCACCCTCATGTTTTCGCTTCCCCAAGCCGTCGCTTGTGCCGAGGCGGGGGTGACCCTGATTTCGCCGTTTGTTGGACGTATCTATGATTATTATAAATCGACCACCGGCAAAGAGTATGTCGGAGCCGAGGATCCCGGCGTGCAATCCGTGGGACGCATCTACACCTACTACAAGAAATTTGGTTACAAAACCCAGGTGATGGGTGCCAGTTTCCGCAATTTGGGAGAAATTATTGAACTCGCAGGATGTGACTTGCTCACGATCAGCCCCGACCTCCTCGAAAAGCTTCAGCAAAGCGATACGGTTCTTGTCCGCAAACTCGACCCCGAAGCCTCCAAGGCCAGCGATGTCGAACGAATTCCGAATACTGAAAAATCCTTCCGCTGGCTTCTTAATGAAGACGCTATGGCCACGGACAAACTTGCTGACGGCATCCGTCGTTTTGCAGCTGACATCGTCAAACTCGAAGCCATCATTGCTTCCAACCTGTGATTCCCATGCGTGCCTTTATTGCCTCAGCCTCCCTGCTCATCCTCACCTTGCCCGCCATGGCCCAAACGCCCGGCGAGATCGGTTCACTGGCCGTGTTGCTCGGCAACGAGACCGTGCGATCAACCCTTGATGTCTCCAAATCCCAAGCGTCAACGCTGGATGACATCCGGACTCAATACCGCTCCTCTGCTCAAAAAATTGTGGCCGCCGAGGTCGATAGCCCGGAAAGCCGCACCAAGGCACAGAAAAGCCTGGATGCCATCACCTCAGCCTTAAACAAGAAGGCCCTTGCCGTGCTGACGCCCGCCCAGCAGAAAAAGCTTTCCAAAGTGGAACACAAGTTTTTGGGAGCCACCTTGCTCTACTCAGATTCCATGCAGCGCCGGGTTGGCTTGTCTTCTGAACAGTCCGCCCAAATCGCCGCCATTCGTGCCCAAGCCGAAAAGACGGTTGCAAAGACCAATCGTCTCTACGAAGCCGGGGAGATCAGCCACCATCAGCGTTTGGTGGACTTGAGAGAGGACCGGATCGCCCGGGGACAGGAAATCCTTTCTCTGCTCACGCCCGTGCAGCGTGATGCCTTCTCTCAGTTGGGATTGTAATTTCAATCTGGATCGACATTCTTTGGGTTTTTGGGAGAACAATATTGGTCGTGGACAGGATGGCATTCTTGCCATTCGTTCATGAGCAGGTCACCTAACACTATGTTGGAATCTACAACAAGACGACGCTATGGAGCATGGGCAATCAAACCCTTGGTGGATGCTCTGATCGTTGGACTGATCGTCTTCGCATCTTTTCTCGGTAGTGCATTCCTGGTTCATTCGAGGCTCCTTTCCCAAGTGGAAGCTCACCGTCACGCATTCATTGAAACGGCAGCTTGGAAGGCTGCTGCTTCAGCAAGCAAGTTCTTTTCTCCCAGAGGAAGCATCGAAAATCAGGATCTTCCTAGCGCCAAAAAGGCCTTCGCCTCGGTGCAGGCCGAAGGAAGTGCGATCAAAAGCGTCTCCTTATTGGTGAATGACAATGCAAAGTTCAAATCTGTCATTCATGTCAACAATGACGAAATCGATGCGAGTCCCACGGCCAGCTCCACCTTTCAGCCATCCGCTCAAGACCATCATGAATCCGCGGTGGCACTTGCGACCGGTGGCATTCGGGTCACTTTTCCTGACTCTGATTCCACCGTGGCCTATGCCCCTGTTCCTTCCCGCGACGGAACCACCCAAGCGGTTGTGCGAGTTCAAGGTGACCTCCCATGGCTTTTGCCCCTCCTCTCAGACCGTTCCTGCCTGCTTCAGGTCCTGGGCATTGCGTTCGCCATCGCTGGTCTCTCGGGATTTTTTGTTTTTCGCTCCAGCAGGCGCCATCAAGAATCTTTTTACGAACTTTCTGAAGCGGAGAAACGTCTTCGGGATGTGGCCGATGCTGCAGGCGGATTTATTTGGGAAGTGAATGCCGACGGCCTTTATGTCCACATCTCCAGCAGGGTCAGCCTGGTCACGGGCTATTCGGCGGACGAACTCATAGGGCACAGTCCGTTTGAAATAAACCCAAGCGAGGATGTGGAAGCCATACGCAAAAAGTCGGATACCATCGTGGCTTCGGCTCTGCCCTTCCGTGATTTTGAGGAAAGAATGATCAGAAAGGATGGCACCATGATCTGGGCCAGTGTCAATGGCGTGCCCGTAAAAGATGAGGAAGGAAACCTTCTTGGTTACCGGGGAGCCACGATGGACATCAGTGATCGCAAACAGAATGAGGAGGACCTTATTCGGGAGAAAGAGGCCGCCCAATCGGCGGCCATCGCCAAAAACCAGTTTCTGGCAATGATGAGCCATGAGATTCGAACGCCCTTAAATAGTGTCATCGGATTTGCGGAAATTTTGGCTGAATCAAACTTGGATGAGGGGCAACGCAAGCATTTGGACATGGTCCGCCGCAATGGGAACGCTCTGCTGGAGTTGATCCAAGATATCCTGGAATTCTCGCGCGCGGAGTCCGGCAAGTTGGTGCTTTCGCCCGAGCCCACCAACGTGAGGGAGTTTGTGCAGCGAGTCGTGGATCTGCACATGCCAGCAGCGATTGAGAAGAACCTTGCCATGAATCTGTACTTCGGGGACAACGTGCCCGAGTTTGTGAGTGTGGATCAAATGCGGCTGCGTCAGATCTTGCTCAACCTCATTGGAAACGCTGTAAAATTTACTGAGGAGGGAGGTGTGCAGATTGGTGTGGGCGGTGGAATCGTTCCCACAAATCCCGAAGAATTCACTCTTGAAATCGTCATCGATGATTCAGGAATTGGGGTTCCCGAGGACAAAGCCGCGCTGCTTTTTCAGCCATTCTCACAGGTGGATTCTTCTCACACCCGTCAGTTTGGCGGCACGGGACTAGGCCTCGCCATCAGCAAGAAGTTGGCGGCTCTCATGGACGGATCGGTCGTTTTGGAGTCCTCCTCCCCCGAGGGAAGCCGATTCGTGTTTCGCTGCGATTGCCCGGTTGTTGGGCAGCCCGGCCGAAAAACAGAACCCATTGATCCGGCCCTCACCATTCCCCTCAGGGATCTCCGGGTGCTCGTCGCGGAAGACAGTTTCGCCAACAGCCAACTCCTGCAAATCCTGCTGAAATCATTGGGCTGCAAAAGTGAGATGGTGGAAAATGGGCTCGAGGCCGTCGAGACGCACGCAAGAACACCTTTTGATATCATCCTGATGGATGTGCAGATGCCCATCATGGATGGCATCACCGCCACAGCTGAAATTCGTCGTCGGGAGGATTTTCATGACGTGAAGGATCAGGTCCAGATCATCGCGCTCACCGCCAATGCCATGGCCGGGGACCGCGAACGCTGCTTGAGGGCAGGAATGAATGATTACCTTTCCAAACCCATCAGAAAGCCCAGCCTCCACAAAGCGCTCTATCGTGCTGCGTGTGCCCGCAACCCCGCTGGCACAGGAACCTCGGAAACCACTTGATTATAGGTGTCACCGTGGGTCATGATCCCCAACCCGAGATGTCAAAGCTGTCAACACTTGTCAAAATGAACGCGGCAACGCCGTGTCTTTGCACAAAATATTCCTAATGGCTGTCAAGCAAACCATTTTGCTTGTTGATCGTGAGACGGATTTTCTCGATTGGGCAAGCGGTCAACTGAGGGAAGTGGCCACCAAGGTCATCACAGAAACCTCAGCGGATGCCGCCTACCGCGCTTTTTCGATGGAGCAACCGGATTTGGTGATGACAGAGATGAACCTTCATCCTTTTTCTGGCATTGAGCTGCTGGCCCAGATTCGCAAGCATTCTCCCAATGCCATGGTCATCATCACCAGCGCGTTTGGAACGACGCAAAATGTGATTGAGGCCATGAAGATGGGAGCTTTCGATTTTGTGCGAAAGGAGCAATTGCCTTTCAATCTCAAGATCATTGCCGATTCAGCGCTCAAGGCCTCGGCCGAGTTGAAAGCCGCCAACACGTTCAAACCAACCCTCACCATCGAACAGCACCGCGATGATATTGTTGGTCAGTCCGATGCGATGCAGCAGGTTTTCAAGATGGTCGGACGTGTGGCCTCAAGTGATGCCCCGGTGATGGTCACCGGGGAGAGTGGCTCTGGAAAAGAGCTGGTTGCACGAGCAATCCACAACTACAGCACCCGGAGCACCCAAAGTTTTCTTGCCATCAATTGTGCGGCCATTCCCGAGAATCTTCTTGAAAGTGAGTTGTTCGGCCACGAGAAGGGGGCTTTCACCGGGGCCCATTCCCAACGAATCGGTCGCTTCGAGCAAAGTGACAATGGCACGCTGTTCCTCGACGAGATCGGAGAGATGCCCCTCCATGTCCAAAGCAAAATCTTGAGAGTTTTACAGGAGGGCGAATTCTCACGGGTCGGAGGAAACCAGACGTTGCGAACGAATGTGCGAATTGTCTGTGCCACCAACAAACGCCTGGAGGAAGAAGTCGCCAAAAAAGCATTCCGCGAAGATTTGTTTTACCGTTTGAATGTTGTCAGGATTCATTTGCCCCCCCTGCGTTCCCGCGTGGATGACATTCGCCCGCTTGCGGAATATTTTCTTCAGCGCATCTCCCACCAGAAGCACCGGCCACTCCTCAAGCTCTCGGAGGAAGCGGCCAAGTTGCTCGACTCGTATCCATGGCCTGGCAATGTGCGGGAATTGGAAAACACCATCCAGCGGGCTTCAGTGTTGGCAACGGCTGACGTACTTTTACCCAAGGACATTCCCCTTGGACAACTGACTGGAACCGAAACCTCTGCTGCCTCTCCGGGCGGGGTCGATGCGGCGGTGGACACCCTCTTTGAAGCCGCTTCGGCAGACACTGATCTCACTCTGCTTCCCTGGCTGGAAAAAGAGTTCACTCAGCGTGCCATGCAGCACTCCGGCCAAAACCAGGTGAAAGCTGCCAAGATGCTCGGAATCACACGGGCTACCCTCAGAAAACGGCTCGAACGAAACGGCACCGAACCTGAACAAGAGTGAGCACCCTTAAGGCGTGGGAACTGGGCCACTCGCGGATGGACGGCTTGGACTTTCTTTGGGATCGGGCAGTGCGGTTCGGCATGAGCGTTTTTGAAACGCTGGCCATCCACCGCGGACGCCCGCTGTTTGTTGAAGAACATCTCGAGCGGTTGACCAAAGCTGCCCAGGAATTGCTCCTTGTGGACGCATCGGCATTCTGTGAGGCAGCGAAAGCACTCCCGCTCCCTGATGGCGAATCCGGGGTTCTACGTGTGTATGTGACTGCGGGGGCAGGAGGGATGATCGAGGCCTGCACCAACCCCAGGGGATTTGCACTGCTTGAGGTCATGGAGATTTCCCCAATCCCGGGGCAGGGATTGTCATTGCAGACGGATCGGTCGCCCGTTCTTCCTGCGCCAGGTGGATGGAAGACCGGCAACTATTGGGCAAATCTTCGAGCCCTCCAAACCGCAAAACAGGAGGGTTTTGATGAGGCGGTGTTGATGAACCCCGCTGGTGAGATCATCAGTTGTGCGACCGGAAACATTTTTTGTGTGAGAAACGGGAGGCTGATGACGCCTGCTCTTTCATCAGGAGCACGGAATGGCGTGGTTCGTGAGTGGGTTCTCGCACACGCCGGAGCAGAGGAAACGCTTCTCTCGATTGATGAACTGGCCCAGGCCGAAGAAATTTTTATGACCAACAGCCGCATTGGTATCACAAGCATCGCCTCTCTGGATGGCCGCAAGCTTTCAACCACAGCCCATGCCGGCCTCCTGGCTGCAGATTATCGTGAAAAGATCCTGCTCTGCTGAAGATATCTTCAAGCGATCAGCTGCCGCACTCAAGGGGCTGATTAAAAAGCCGGTCCCCTCGGGTTTCGGGTCTGTTGCTGACGAGGCGATCCCGTTCGTGACAGCGTTGTTGGCCCGTGAGCACAAGGCCCGCACCTGGGTCATCTGTCAGGACATCCGCCAACAGGACGAACTCGCCGCCGAACTCGTCCAATGGGCGGACAGCACCCGCGTTTTTCCCGATCTGCCAGCATGGGAGGAGGAAGCGGAAATTCTGGCTGACCCGGAAACCGTCTCCGAGCGTCTGGAACTCTTGTCCGCTTTGGGGGGAAAAGACTTTTCTGGCCCAATTGTCATCCACCAAGGCCAGTGGAATGATGAAGTTCCCACGCCCAAGAGCTTGGCCAAAAATGCCCAGACACTGAAAGCTGGAGATATTCACGATCTCGAAGCCCTGGCCTCAACCCTTGCCGCTTGTGGGTATGAGCCATGTCCACAAACTGCAGTACGTGGCCAATACTCCCTGCGTGGAGGCATTCTTGATGTCTTTTCATGGCAGTCCCCACGGCCCGTGCGTGTGGAATTTGACGACCGCCAAATCGAATCCATCCGCGAATTCGATCCCGATACCCAAATCTCCACCGGAGAAATCCCGGACTGCAAAATCCTCCTCCAAAAATCCGGCGGCAAAACATGCCTCCTCTCAAGCCTTTCGAATTCCCAAGACCTCCTCCTCCTGCCCTCCAACTCCTCGCGTTTGGAGGATCGAGGGGAATCTTCCGAGCCGGATGATGCGGGAAGCGAGAGCCCGGCGGTTGATGGCAAGGATGAGGATCTGAGAAAGATCAGGCTTTTTCAGGGCGGGGATTCTGAGGAAGCTTTGGAGTTTTTTTCGATGCCATTTGGGGTGCTTGGTGCCGGAGAATTGGTTCTCAACGCTGTGAGGGGCGAGCAATTTTGGTCACAACTCGCGGAGTGGAAAGATGCGGGATGGATGGTTGTGCTTGCTGCGGGGAGTGAGGGGGAGGCGAGTCGGTTTACCGAGTTTGCCTCTGAGCATGGGGTGGATGTCGGGTGGCTTTTGTTTCTTCCTCTGGCGCTGGCTCGAGGGTTTGTCCATCCCGCGGCCAGGTTGGCAGTGTTGTCGGATGCCGAGTTGTTTGGGCGCGCGGCCATATTAAGGGCTATGCGTTTTGCCGGGCGCCGTCATCGGGCGGCAGCCGTCCGGGCAGCGACGGATTTTTCGGATTTTGCTGTTGGTGACCATGTGGTGCACTTGGAGCACGGGATCGGAATATTTGAGGGGTTTGTTCCATCTCCGGGAGACGAGGGGGAGGAGGACGTGGTGGCGATTTCGTATGCCGGCGGTGCCCGGCTGTATGTGCCCATCGCGCAGGCCTGGCAGATTTCCCGCTACGCAGGTCTTGGCCGAAGCGGGGTGGAACTCTCCGATCTGGGGAGCCGAAAGTGGAGCGCCGCCAAAGAAAAGGCCGTGGCCTCCGTCTTTGATTATGCCGGGCGGATGCTTCGCTTGCAGGCTGAACGTCAAACCATTTCGGGTCATGCCTTCGGTTTGGATACCCACTGGCAGAAAGAATTTGAGGAGACATTTCCCCACAAGGAAACCACTGACCAATTGCGCGCGATTGCCGAGAGCAAGCGGGACATGGAATCCCCGCGTCCCATGGACCGTTTGGTGTGTGGGGATGTGGGCTTCGGAAAGACCGAGGTCGCGGTTCGCGCTGTTTTTAAAGCCGTGATGGATGGTAAGCAGGTGGCTGTTTTGGCCCCGACGACTGTGCTTGCGCGTCAGCATTTTCAGACCTTTCGCGAAAGGATGAGCGACTACCCGGTGGTCGTCGAGTTGCTGAGCCGGTACCGGACTCCGGCGGAGCAACGCCATGTCATCAAAGGGCTTGCTGAGGGCAGTGTTGACGTCGTTGTTGGTACCCACCGTGTGGTTTCCGCCGATGTCGTTTTTAAAGATATCGGGCTGGTGGTGGTGGATGAGGAGCAGCGGTTTGGGGTGAAACAAAAGGATCTGCTGAAGGAACGATTTCGTCAGATCGACGTGATGACCCTTTCGGCCACACCAATCCCCCGCACGCTGTACATGGCGCTTGTGGGCACTCGTGACATGTCGCTCATTGAAACTCCCCCGCCCAACCGGCAGCCAGTGGAGACCGTGGTGTGTGCCTATGATGAGCGGGTGTTCCGGGATGCGATCAATCGGGAACGTGAACGGGGGGGGCAGGTTTATTTTTTGCACAATCGTGTGCGGTCGATTGAAAAAGTCGCGGCCCGAATCAGGGAGCTTTGCCCCAAGGCGCGGGTGATTGTGGGTCATGGTCAGATGCACGAGGGAGAATTGGAGGTTGTGATGTCGGCTTTTGTCACCGGCCAGGCCGATGTGCTTGTTTCGACAACGATCATCGAAAGTGGTCTCGATATTCCCAATGCCAACACCATCATCATCGACCGGGCCGACATGTTTGGCCTCGCGGATCTCTATCAACTGCGCGGAAGGGTCGGTCGGGCCGGGGCCAAGGCGTACGCCTATTTGATGTTGCCGCGCGATATGATGGGTGCCGCCCGCAAGCGGGTTTCTGCAATCAAACAATACTCTGAGTTGGGGTCTGGCTTTAAAATTGCCATGAGGGACCTGGAGCTACGGGGAGCTGGCAACTTGCTTGGAACGGCACAGAGCGGCCATATCATCGCGGTCGGATTTGATCTCTACTGCAAAATGCTCAAGCGGGCGGTGAGCGCTTTGGAGGGGGGGACCCGTTTTTCTCGTGCCGAATGCGCTGTGAGCATCGATTTCCTGGTGACCGAAGAGTCGGCCTGGTTACAGGCCGACACCACATCTGTGGCCGCTTTCCTGCCGAGTTCCTATATTCCCGAAGCAAAATTGCGAATTGCCTGCTACCGCCAGTTGGCCGAGACCGAAGACTCCGCTCAGTTGGACCAACTGCGGTCCTCATGGAGGGATAGATTCGGCCCAATCCCGGATGCAGCAGAGAATGCCCTTCTCCTCGCACAGATTGGATTGGAAGGTTCTCGTCGAAAAATATCCAGCGTGGAAGTGAAGGCTGGAAAGGTCATGTTGATGCGCCGCAAAGAATATCTCCAAGTGGGGGGCAGGTTTCCCCGCTTGACGGCTCATGACGCCGTCTTTAAGTTGCGCGATGTTCTGCGCCTCGTTCAAGAGGTGTCAACTCCATGAATATTCGTCTCGCTTTCCATTCTCTGATTCTTGCAGCCTTTACGGCCGGTACGATCCACGCCCAGCAGGCCGAGGTTATTGACGGTATCGCCGCCATCGTGAACAAGGACGTCATTACCATTTCCCAAGTGCGTGAACTGGTTGGTGCGCGTGAGCGCGCTCTGCGCGAAGTTTATCGGGGCGAGGAACTTTCCGAGCGCCTGAACCAACTCAAACTCGCGGCTCTCAAAGACCTCATCGACCGTCAGCTCATCCTGCAGGAATTTAAATCCCTTCAGGAAAAAGGGGCCAACATTCCAGAACATGTTATCGATGATCGGGTCCAATCCATCATCCGCGAAGAATTCGGTGGGGACCGTGGAGCATTTGTTCGCACCCTGCAAGCCCAAGGCTACACAATCACACGCTTCAAAGAGGTCGAGCGTGAGAAAATCATTGTACAAGCTCTTCGGCAGTCCAAGGTTGACCAAAATTTTGTGATCTCTCCGACTCAGATCCAAAGTTATTACGACAAAAACAAACCCGCTTACTCCACCCCCGAGCAGATCAAGCTTCGGATGATTGTGATCCGTGAAGGGGATGGTGGGGATATCCTGACTGGAGCCAACAAGCGCCAGGTGGCGGAAGAAATTCGCGCGAAATTGGTGGAAGGTGCGGATTTTGATCGGATGGCCCAGATGTATTCCGAAGACGCCTCAACGCAAGAAGTTGGCGGCGATTGGGGCTGGATCGAACGCAACACGCTGAATGAAGATCTGACCAATGTGGCATTTTCCCTCAAGCCGGGAGAAATCAGCAAAGTCAGCGAATTGGATGGAACGTATTATCTGATGATGGTCGAGGCCCGCCGCAACGCGCAGGTCAAGCCCATCTCCGAGGTGCGTGACGAGATTGAGCGGAATCTGATCCAACAAGAGCGCATGAAGGCTCAAGAGCGCTGGATCGATACGCTCCGTCAAAAGGCCTACATCAAGATTCTGACGTAGTCGGGGTTGATTGGTATGATGGGGGGCCTTCTTGTGAGGTTTTCGGGTCAGAAGACCACCCCAAAATGAACACCAAGAACCGTGCTGTTGGCGACGGCTCCCCTGCCGCCGGGGCGGATCACATATTGTAGAAAGGGCTGAACAAACGACCAACGATTCACCTGATACCGGTATTCGAATTCCAGCACTCCTTCATTGGTTTGTTTTAAGGCAATACCCCGGTCTGCTTCCGCCTGCCATTTGCTTTGGCTGTAGTTTCCATAGGCCAGTGCGACACCAGCCAGATCCGAGTCACGACCGGGAAGCAGCCCCTCATAGACGAGTCCCGCATAAAAAAAGAATGGCATCGTATTATTCCACTCCGGAGCAAAGTTGACAAATCCCAGAGCACGCAAGCCTTGATGCCCCCCGGCTCCCGATCCGTGAACAATCTCCTTGTCCGAAGGATGGGGTTCCAAAAACAACGATTGCTCGCCCATCAAATAAAATCCGAACTTTCCATCGGCCCGGCCACTTTCGAAGCCGGAATTTTCCAAGCTCCAATAATACCCGCCAACCGCAAATTTTCCAGGCAGGTCCCAAATTTTGGGGGTCACTCCCGTTTCTCCAAGCACATACCACCCATTACGATTGGCCGGGCGGGCACCGGCAAATTCCAGACCATGATTCGCAGATTCCGTGTCGCCCGGAATAGCCAAATAAAGTCCGCCCTGAAGATAAAACCAATCCACGGGCGCAATCTTGGCAAATCCCCCCCACGCCGCGTAGCTCGAAGACCACCCCACACCATTGGAACTGATGCCTTTGCCGCTCACGATGACGTTGTTTCGAAACAGTTTTGCGTCTTCCAGTCTTGCAAAGACCTCGTAAGGATCCACCCACCCGGCTTGAAGGGTCAGAAACTTCGACACCCCAAACATCTCAGGCGTCGTGTAGCGCAGGTAAAACGGCATCAGCCGCCACCCCATGCCGCCCTGATACGAGGAGACATTGAAAGCGGGGGAGGCTCCCACCGACTCATTCACGTTATCTCCACCACGATACCGAACCCCGCCATGCGCCTCCAATCCCTCCAGCCGCTCCCACCCCGTCAGCTTTCCAATATCCAGTTGTCCCTCCAATTTGAATTCTTGATCAAAATAGGCTCCCCGGGAAAGCCCTCCATCCACAGCACCGTAAATACTTCCCAGCCATTTGCCCGTGATCGTGAGTCCCTTTCCGCCGAGAGTCTCCCTCGCACCAAACCAATTTCCTGTCCCCTGCGTCCCCTGCCACCAACTTTGAAAAACTTTTGCATCAGACACCTCCCCGCAGACACCCACACTCATAAATCCGAAAATCAAAGCGTGTGTAATATATAAGACTATCTTATATATTACATTTTAATGCAATGCGGAATATCAGGAGAAGATGAGGCTCCACCCCCGGGTTGGGATTTTCCGGGACAAAGGTCGATCGATGTTTGATGGTTTGCGGTCAAGCTTCAGAAGGAAACGACCATCAATCCCGTCAGCACGCCGGGCTTTGTGAGCATGCCGGGAGGACCATGCCCACCCCCCGGGTGGATCCGAATTAAACGCCGGCGACCAGTCCGTCCTGGATCTGTAGAATACGATCTCCCCGCGCAGCGAGCTGTTGGTCATGGGTGACAACAACAAGTGTCCTGCCATCTTCGCGGGAGAGGCCGAGGAGCAAGTCGATGACCCCTTCTCCGGTTTTCGAGTCGAGGTTCCCGGTGGGTTCGTCGGCGAAGATGATGCCTGGGTTGTTGATGAGGGAGCGGGCGATCGCCACACGTTGTTGTTCCCCGCCACTGAGTTCGGAGGGCAGGTGGTTTTCACGTTCACCGAGGCCGACGCGCTGGAGGAGCTGACGGGCTTTCTCGTTGGCATCCTTGCCGGAGATCATGGCCGGGACTTTGACGTTTTCCAGAGCGGTGAGTTCGGGCAGGAGGAAGTAGCCCTGAAAAATAAAACCCATGCGGGCGTTTCGAAGACGTGCCAGTCGGTCATCGGAGAGGGAATAGATGCGCTGGTCTTCGAAGATGACTTCACCGGCCTCGGGTCGTTCCAAACCAGCCATCGTGTAAAGGAGGGTGGTTTTACCCGCTCCGGAAGCGCCACATAGAAAGACAGTTTCTCCCCGCCTGACAGAAACCGAAACCCCGCGCAGGACCTCGATCCGCGCTTTTCCAATCACAAAGGACCGTTTCAAGCCTTCGGCGGTCAGGTAAACGGACACGTCGGGTCCTGAGTGAGGAGAAGTTTCCAAGATGCTCAGTCGGTCACGGGGCCACCGTTGGCAGGGGAGATGAATCAATCGGGAGTGATGGGGGCAGTTTCTCCGCGAGATCAATTCCCAGGTCGCCAATCCTGCTCAGGGAGAGGCCTGTCAGCGCAGGCACTTCCGCAGCCAATTGTTTGAAGACGTCTTCGATGGCGTAAATCCCATTGGAGCCGGAGGCCGCCTGAATCAGATCACGGAAGATTTCCCAGTCCTCTCGGGCTTGGCCGGGCGAAGCAATGGCACGGTTCAAACGCTGAAGCCGTCCTCGGATGTTGATCATGCTTCCGCGCTTTTCAGCCCAGGAAGCCGACGGCAAAACGACATCGGCCTTGGAAGTGGTCTCATCCGGCAAAAGATTGACAACCACGAGGGTCTCGAGTTTTTCGAGATCTGATGTCGACAAACCGGCATCCGTGGCATCCTCTCCCAGCACGAGCAGGCCTTTGATGGAGCCCGAGCGAACACCCTCCGCAATTTCGGTCAGTCGTCCCGTGGCGAGCCCGATCAGTTTGGCGCCGATGGTGTTCGGGTTTCCGTCATCTGAAACCAAGAACCCATCGCCTTTTTGAGGGCGGGGGATCACATCAAACAACTCGATCCCGAGTGTGGAAGCCAGGCGGCGGGCAAGGAAAAGCTCTTCATTTGTGAAACGCGCGGAGGCGATCAATGCCGTTTTGCCTTTGTGGGCTTGGAGTTTTGAAATCGCGGCGCTGATGGCATCCGACCACTTGGGAGGAAGGGATTCTCCGCGGATGGTGGGGGCGGTGAGGCGCTCCGGGCTGTTCACGTAGTGGAAATTGAGACGATGACTGTCCGGGATCCAGCACGAGTTTACGAAGTCATTTTCGCGGGGAGTGATGCGATAAACGGTGTTTTCGCGGGACGAGATAATAATATTTGAGCCGGTGCCGCAGGAGACATCGATGGATTTGGTTTCCCGGAGAAACCAGACCCGCATTTTGAATCGAAAGTCTTTCGACGTGAGCGCACCCACCGGGCAGATATCCACGGTGTTCAATGAGTAGTTGTTATCCAGTCGTTTGCCGGGGTAAACGGAAAGGGTGGTGTGGCTGCCGCGGTTGAGGAAGCCGAGGACATCATCTTTCGCAATTTCCTGCATGAACCGCACACATCGGGAGCACATGATGCATCGCTCGTCATCCAGCACAATCCGCTCGCCGAGGTCAACGCGCTTGGGCTTTTTGACCTTGTCATCAAGAAACCGCGATTCACCATTCCCAAACTCCACGGAAAACTCTTGCAGCCTGCATTCGCCAGCTTGGTCACAGATCGGACAATCAAGCGGGTGATTGATGAGGAGAAACTCCATCACACCATTCCGGCATTCCTCTACCATGGGAGAGGTTGTCCGAACGGCCATGCCTTCGGAGATCTCCGTGGCGCAGGAAATGGCCGGGCGGGGTCCCCAGTTGATCTCAGGCCGTCCGTCTTCGCCGACAACAGGTTTGCGGTCGGGGGTCATCTTGGGCATGCCCAATTCCACCAAACACATACGGCAATTGCCGGGGGAGCTGAGTTTGGGGTGGTAGCAGTAATGCGGCACGTATTGGCCGCTTTTCATGCACGCTTCGATTAGGCGGGTGCCTTTTGGGAATGTTTTCCATTCTCCGTCCACCTGCACGTTGATCATTTGCACCTCAGTTGCTGTCATCACCCTAATATTCGTATCGGGGGCTCAGCGCGACGCAAGACTCGAAAATGAAAATTGCCGGATTGTTGTGGGGTGCTTTAGCAGGGTGGGGGATTATTGTGGCGCTGGCCGGGTAAAAACCCTAGGGTTGGTCCGTGAAAATCCTACCGATCTTCCTGCTGGTTCTGGGGGTGGGCTGTTTTTTGCTTCCGGCGTTTTTTACTTCAGAGGGTTCCCCCCTGATAGCCCTCAGCCCGATGTTTGGAATCTTGTTTTTTGGGGTTGGTGCAGCCATTCTGGTTGCGAGCGCCGTGTGTTCTAAAAAATGATGAATATCGATAAAAACAATCCGGATGTGATCGTTGTTGGCGGGGGGCCTTGCGGACTTTTTGCCGGCCTCCTGCTTGCAAGAAGGGGAGTGCGCTGCGTTGTGCTGGAAAAAAAGGATGGGATTTCAACCCATCCCAAAGCCATGGGACTCTCTCGCCGCACGTCGGAAATTTTTCGGCAGACCGGTCTGCTCGGCCACATCGAGAAAGGCAGCCTCTCGCTGGAAGGTCGCTGCCTGGGGGTCTGGTCCAAGTCTTTGGTCGGAGAGGAACTCGGCAGGGTCCCACTGGTCGATGCGACGAGCCCCCTCACTCCCTGCACCTCGCTGCATTGTCCACAAACTTGGACAGAACACGTCCTCTTCGAAGCTCTCAAATTGGAGCCCCTCGCGACGGTCGAATTTGGCGTGGACGTGCAGTCGGTGGATGTCACATCCACAGGCGCCCGTGTGCTCTGTGCTGATGGTAATACTTTTGTGTCGGATTGGGTTGTTGCTGCTGATGGCGCGGGGAGCCATCTTCGCAGGAGCCTTGGCATCGAAACCGATGGTCCCGGAGACCTCGGTCACTTTGTGAACACGCTCTTTCGTGCCAACTACGGGCCGCATTTGCAGGAACGCAAAGCCCTGCTTTATCAGGCCCTCGGGAAAGACTTTTTTGAGTTTTTTGTGGCTGTTAACGGGACGGATCTCTGGCTGATGCATCATTTCCTCCAGCCGGGAGAAACTGCGGAAGACTTTTCCGCTGCACGCATCAAAGAGATCATTGTGCAGGCTTCGGGACTGCCAGATGAGCCGGTCGAGATCCTAGGCATGAGCCCTTGGGTCATGAGCCCGAAGGTTGCAAAGTCCTGGCGGCGGGATCGTCTGCTTTTGGCAGGGGATGCGGCTGCCCGTCTGTCTCCTGCCGGCGGATTGGGGCTCAATAATGGGCTGCAGGGTGTCCATAACCTCGCTTGGAAGCTGGCGGCGGTGATCACAGAGGGGGCTTCAGAATCATTGGTTGACACCTACGAACTCGAACGTCGGCCTGCGGCTCAGCGATTGATGCAAAACACCAACCGGAACGCCGACGAAATATTTGTGATTGTGGCTGCTGCGATGAGGGATGATTGGGCCGCCGTCCGGGATGGCATCAGCCACAGCCGCCGCAATGGCTCAGGACTGGGGCAGGACCTGGGGGTCAGCTATGAGGAAGGGGCATTCCTTGCTGATGGAACAGAGCCTTCGCCCTGCGAAGACCCGATCAACGACTATCACCCCAGTGGCCGCCCCGGAGGCCGCGCTCCTCATCTCGAAATCCAAAAAGCCGGTAACAAGACCTCACTTCTCGACTTTTTTGGTGAGGGTTTTGTGCTTTTGGCGGGACGGGCCGCCGGAGCTTTTCGCGCTGCGAGCCAGCAAGTCACTTTTCTTCAGAACGGAACCGAGTTTGAGGCCAGTGATTTTGAACAAACTTACGGAATCACATCCGCAGGTGCCGTGCTGGTGAGGCCAGATGGGTTTGTGGCCGCAAGATTTGCCGATGGCTCAGGCTCAGAAACCCCCGATTCAGTGGTTTCCCGGGTTTCCAAATCCCAATTTCTGGCGTAAGGATTTGTCATGAATGATCCCCGCTTCGATAAACTGGCCCAAGTTTTAATCACCCATTCCACGCGATTAAAACGTGGGGAACATGCCCTCATTGACCTCTATGATGTGCCCGATGAAATCGGCATTGCCCTGGTGCGGGCGGTGAGGAAGGCGGGCGGGGTTCCATTCGTGCAGGTTCATCATTCCCGACTGACCCGGGAGATGCAGCGCGACATCGAGGAGGCTCAGTTGGAAGTGGTGAAAGCGATCGAGCTTGCCCGCATGAAAAAAATGCAGGCTTATATTGCGCTGCGAGGCAGCCACAACATCACGGAATTATCTGATGTGCCTGAGGATCGGGCCAACCTCATCGCAGGAAAACTCCGACCGGTGATGGATTGGCGCATCAACCAAACCAAGTGGGTCGTTCTGCGTTGGCCAACCTCAGCGATGGCCCAGCAGGCCGGGATGAGCACTGAGGCGTTTGAGGATTTTTATTTCAAGGTCTGCACGCTCGACTATGCCCGGATGATTCCCGGTATGAATGCCCTGAAAAGTCTCATGGATAAAACCGACAAGGTTCATATCAAAGGTCCCGGCACGGATTTGCAATTCTCCATCAAAGGCATTGGAGCGGTCTCTTGCGGCGGGGATCGGAATATCCCCGATGGCGAGGTGTTTTCCTGTCCGGTCAAGCACTCGGTGCAAGGGCATGTCTCCTTCAACGCGCCCACCATTTATCAGGGAACAGGTTTTGACAATGTGAGGCTTGCCTTCGATCAGGGCCGGGTCGTCGAGGCCACCGCCAATAATAGCAAACGATTGAATGAGATTTTGGACAGCGATGCTGGAGCCCGATACATCGGGGAATTTGCGCTGGGTTTCAACCCCCACATTCTTCACCCCATGCGTGATATTCTCTTTGATGAGAAAATCGCCGGTTCCTTCCATTTCACTCCCGGTCAAGCCTACAAAACAGCAGGCAATGGCAACTCCAGCCGGATCCATTGGGACATGGTCAACATCCAGCGCCCGGAATATGGTGGAGGAGAGGTTTGGTTTGATGGCAAACTCATCCGCAAGGATGGGCTTTTTGTGCCGCAGGCCCTGCGGAAGTTGAACCCCGACTTCCTTGCCAGGTAGACCGGCCCTCTCAAAATCCAGAATCGCCCAAGGCGATGTGCCAGTGATAGGTAAAGCCTGCGCGTTGTGGGTTGCACGTTTTGCCGTGATTCCGTGAATCTAACGAAGGAGGATGGCGGCTAAGAATGCCAGGCATTCTTGAGAATTCATCCTGCAAAGCTCCACACTCTCTGAATAATCAGAAAAAGAAACGCCGTTGAGCAACCATACATCAGGATGCCATTGGTGGCCATGACCGGCCCCAGCCTTTGCCATGGGGGACGCAAAACCAGATCGCCGTAGCCAAGGGCCGTGAGCGAAGTTCCTGAAAAATAGATGGCCTCCCCGATGGAGGCAAACTGACCCAGCAGTCTAAAGAATCCCCCCCATGCCCACGACTCAACCATATGCGTGCAGAATAAGATCATAAAAGCGACAAAGACTAAAACGGGCTCTGCAAAACGTGGTCCGACCCAGTCAATCATCCAAGGTTTTGCATCAACCAACAGACGTCCTGTTTCGATGAGAATCAGAGAGTGAAAAGCAAACAAAACGCCCGCCAATAAAATGGAGCAGGCATAAATTTGGCGAACACGATTCGGCGTGGTCATTCGCAAAAATGATCTTTGATCATACCCGCGCTGGGATTGGCTGCTCCGCAGCTTCGTGTGCCTCTGGCACTCCAAACCCAAGATTTGCATAGATGGTTTTGGTGGCTGAGGATTGGTTGAGCGTATAGAAATGGATTCCGGCAACGCCTTGATCAAGCAGGTCTGCGGCTTGTTCGGTGGCGTAGTGAATGCCAACGCGCCTCACGGCTTCGGCGTCATCACCCGCACGGGCCAACGCCTTGAGGAGGCGGGCTGGAAACCGGGTTCCGCCTGCCAATTCGGCCATGCGGCGCAACCCCGAAAGGCTCGTCACCGGCATCAGGCCGGCCACAATGGGGACGGTCACACCAGCCAGTGCGCACCGTTCCCGGAAATCATAAAAATCGTGATTGTCGAAAAAGAGTTGCGTGCAAATGTAATCGGCTCCGGCATCCACCTTGGCCTTGAGGTAATCCATTTCGACGAGACGGTTGGGAGTGGAAGGGTGGCCCTCAGGAAACCCGGCAACTCCAATTCCAAACCCGCGGGGGTCCGGATGGGCTCCCTTTTCGTTGAACGTTCGGATCGCCCGCACCAAGTCGATCGCATTGGGAAAGGCATCCATTGAATGATCA
>JBGTAR010000308.1:0-2936 GCA_041749815.1 Terrimicrobiaceae bacterium | reverse complement strand
AAATGCGGGTCATTCGGTCACCGTACCGTTCACCCCGGGGCGGGTGGATGCCACGCAGGAACAAACCGACGTGGAGTCCTTCGAATTCCTTGAACCCGCAGCTGATGGATTCCGTAATTATCTGAAGACAAAATATTCCATTTCTGCCGAAGAGTTGTTGGTGGATAAGGCCCAGCTACTAACACTCACCGCACCAGAAATGACCGTGCTTGTTGGCGGACTCCGAGTCCTGAAAACAAATCACGACGCATCGGCTCATGGCGTCTTCACCAAACAACCCGAGTCGCTCACCAACGATTACTTTGTGAATCTGCTCGATATGGGCACGGAGTGGAAAGCGGTCTCCGGAGGAGAGGATCTCTTTGAAGGACATGACCGCAAAACCGGGGAACTCCGATGGACCGGCACACGGGTCGATCTGGTTTTCGGCTCCAATTCCCAGCTTCGTGCCCTGGCCGAAGTGTATGGCAGTTCGGACTCGCAGACCAAATTCGTACAGGACTTTGTCGCCGCATGGAACAAGGTCATGAACCTTGACCGCTTCGACCTTGAATGAATTCCGTAAAAAGAACCTGAACCACGCTTTACACGCGCAGGCTTTTGTGACAATTGTTCCTGTTCTATGTCGGTCCTAATTGGTGTCTTGCTCGTTATTCACGTGTTGATCTGTGCAATCTTGGTTTGCGCAGTGCTGATGCAATTGCCCCGGAGCGAAGGCTTGGGTGCAGCCTTTGGCGGTGGCGCTGCGGAAAACGTTTTTGGGGCCCAGACGACCCATGTGCTTGCCAAGCTGACGGTTTGGCTGGGGGTTGGTTTTTTTGCGGTGACCCTGCTGCTGGCCGTTGCGTTCGCACACAACCAACCCTCGACATCCCAGTTTGAACAGGAGGTTCTGTCCACAACGGCAACGCCTCAAGATGCTGCAACCCCTCAGGAAACGGCAGCGCCTCAGGAAATCGTGCCCACGACAGAAGTCACGACTGAGGCTTTGACGGTGACAGAAGAGGCCCCAGCGGAAGTCGCACCAGCAGCTTCATCCGAGTTGGAAGTCCAACCCCTCACGCTGCAGCCCGAGGCCGTCCCCACTCCGACGCCCATTCTTGACCCAGCTCCCGCCACTCCTTAAGCCAAGACCCCAATCGATCACAGGCAATCCCCTCGCAGCGATGTGTGACCTGCTTGATAGGCCATGTGGGATGTTGCCCCTTGGCGCTCGAAGCTGCCTAATTCTTTCATGATTCTCAGGGAATGATCGTTAAAAAAACTATTCATTCCGTTCGCTCCGCGCTCGAAAAAACAGGAACTCCCCGCATTTTGGTACCTACAATGGGAGGCCTCCATCGTGGACATCGGGCTCTCGTTGAGAAAGCAAGGAGCGTGGCAGGAGGTTCTGGCACGGTGATCGTTTCCATCTTTGTGAACCCCACACAGTTTGGACCATCGGAGGATTATTCCAAATATCCCAGAACCTTGGTCAGGGATAAGGCCATCTG
Organism: Terrimicrobiaceae bacterium; assembly: GCA_041749815.1. Classification (GTDB taxonomy): domain Bacteria; phylum Verrucomicrobiota; class Verrucomicrobiia; order Chthoniobacterales; family Terrimicrobiaceae; genus JAJTZA01. Next base: position 1,443 of record JBGTAR010000308.1, on the reverse strand, counting down.
CAAAGCCGCCGGGGCAGACATCATCTTCGCTCCAGAGGCCGGCAGCATTTACCTTCCGGAATATTCGGTTAGTGTGATGGAGGAAACCCTCTCTCAACCCCTTTGCGGGCTGTCCCGCCCTGGTCATTTTCAAGGGGTCTGCACGGTGGTGGCCAAACTTTTTAACATTCTGCAACCCGATGGAGCAATCTTTGGTGAAAAGGATTGGCAGCAATTGGCAATCCTCAGGAAAATGGTCAGAGACTTGAATTTTCCGGTCAAGATGCTTTCTCATCCCACAATTCGGGAGCCCGATGGACTGGCGCTCAGTTCCCGAAATGTGTATCTGACCCCCCAGGAACGAGCGGCTGCTCCGGCGATTTTTGCCATCCTGAAAAAGGGCGCATCCCTCCCCTCGCCTCCCCAAGAGATCGCACGCAAAGCCCGTGAGCAAATCAAGCGCATTCCTGGATCACGGTTGGATTATCTCGAGATCGTGGACGCAGAAACGCTTCAACCGGCGAAGAACCGTCAGAGGGGCGCCCGTCTGGCTGCGGCTGTCTTTTTTGGCAAAACCCGGTTGATCGACAACGTGCCGGTTCCCAAACTCTTAACGCCCCAAAAAGCCAGCTCATGAGAAATTTTGACACCATTGTTCTGGGGAGCGGAATCGCCGGGTTATCCTTTGCGTTGAAAGCCGCAGAAGTTGGCACCGTGGCCTTGGTGACCAAGCAAAAACTCGCGGATTCCAACACGGCATGGGCACAAGGCGGGGTCGCGTGTGTGGTGAGCAGCGAGGACTCCTTTGACCTCCACATCAAGGACACCCTGATTGCCGGAGCAGGCCTCTGCAATGAAGAGACGGTGAGGGCTGTGGTGACCGAGGGCCCTGAGCGGATCGCCGAACTGGTGGCCATGGGGGTTCACTTTGACGAGCGCCTGGGAGAAAATGGCGAGCTCGAATTGGACCTCGGAAGAGAAGGTGGACATTCCAAACGCCGGGTTCTTCATTCCCATGATGCCACCGGCCAGGAGATTGAGCGGGCGCTTGTCGAGCAGGTCTTCAAGCACCCTGGAATCACCATTTTGGAAAATCACATGGCCGTCGATTTTATCACAACCGGCAAACTCGGCTTTGCGATGAAGAACGCCTGCGTGGGGTGTTATGTTCTGGATTGCCAAACCGGAGAGGTCGAGACCCTCCGGAGTGACGTGAATGTGTTGGCGACGGGGGGATGTGGAAAAGTGTACCTCTACACAACCAATCCGGACATTGCGACCGGAGATGGGGTGGCCATGTCCTGGCGGGCGGGAGCCACCATTGCCAACATGGAATTTGTTCAGTTTCATCCCACCTGCCTTTTTCATCCGGAGGTGAGGTCGTTTTTGATTTCCGAAGCGATTCGAGGAGAAGGAGCGCTTCTCGTTGATTCCGAGGGACGTCGTTTCATGGAGAACCATCAT
>JBGTAR010000307.1:0-14277 GCA_041749815.1 Terrimicrobiaceae bacterium | reverse complement strand
GATTTCACTGAGCCACCCACGTCGGGCGTTCTTATCAGAGAATCCGGCCCAAAACTCGTTCAATTCGGACTGGACAAGGGAATGGTGATTGTTGCCCTTGATGGCCATCGCACAGACAATTTCGAGCAATATCGATGCTTGCGAGAACTCTCCACAGACCCAGAGATGAGCCTGGTCGTCTGGGATGGAAACGCCTACAGGGTCAGCGAGGGCAAGCTTGCAAGCAAACGCTTCAGCGTGGATATGGGAGATTATGCCCCCTAAAGCCGTCACGGAGATGGCATTGGCAGCCCACGAGTCTCGTTTTAGCGCTTCCGAAAAGCCAGGGGACTGAAACCGGTCTGCTTTTTAAATTGTCGGGAGAAAAAAAAGACATCGACGTAACCCAGCTGGTTGCTGATTTCCCCAACCCCCAACGAGGATTCGGTTAAGAGATGCCGGGCCCTGCGGATGCGAGTCTCGATAATAAATGCCCGCGGGGATCTTCCCATCACCCGTGTGAAAACACGTGAGAAATGAGCCACGCTGTAGCCATTGCTGCGTGCCAGCTCTGCCACCGAAGGCACCAAAGTCACATCCTCACTGATTGCGGCGGCTATTCGATGGATTTTTTTTCGGTGCTCGGCGTCGGCAAGCGGGGCGAGACCTGACTTTGCCGGCATTGAGAGGCTGATCAGCAGGCTTAGTAAAATGGTTTCAGCCTCCAAACGTGCACAAGCCTCGTCGGTTTCCTCAGCCAGAAGCTGAACCACCCGGCTTAATGCGCAATCCACCCAAAAAACATCCCTCACATCATGAACCTCGGAAGGAAGTCCCGGCGTTCCCACCTTGCGCCCATCACGACGCAATAAATCAAAGTGAACATAGGACACCCCCAGTCGATCGTCAGGGTCATGACCCGCCATGTAGGTGCGTCCGGGACGCATCCACACACAAATGCCGGGCCGCAGTTCGATGGTCTGGCCATCCATAAATTTCATCCATCCTCTTCCAGCCCACACAAACCAGAGATCGCAATCAGTCAGGAACCCAGGGGAAATCCAATTCAATCGCCAACCCGGCTCGCATCGTACGCGGCCCAGGCCGTTAATTTTTGCCCGAACACCTGACCAATTCATGACTGCATATGAGCGATAAACACAAAACTTTGCAAGGACCAACCATGGGCATTCCTGTCATTTGTGACTAAATTTCTTCTCATGACTTCCACGATCCCCAGCAATCACCGCGCTGAAATTTCCATGCCCCCTGCAAACAAATCTTTGTCAGCACCTCCGACAGGGCAGACACAAAATCAAAAACCTCACGGCACCGCTCAAGCAGACATTTCGATTGAAGAAGAAGTGGAAAAACATGCCCCCGAACTTTATTCCCCCCATGCCACCGCCGAACAAATCCCTGACTTAGATGCGGTGGGTGAAGCCGAATTGAAATTTTATCAGACGTGGGGATACCTTTCGGTGGCCCAAGCCTTCACCCCGGAGGAGACGGAATCCGCGAAGCAGGGATTGCTCGATCTCATCATGGGGCGGAATCCCGACTTCAAAGGCATCCATTTTGAAGCCAAGGCCCGGGATCACCTGGACACGATGGGATTGGAAGACCGTCAAGACGCCGTGCGCAAACTCAGTAGTTTCATCAACTACGAGCAACGTCTCCAGGCCCTGGCATTTCACCCCTCCCTCATTGCCGTCATCGAACGCCTCCTCGGCGATTCGCCGGTGCTCTTTCAAGACATGGCGCTGCTGAAGCCACCGCTCATGGGCCGCGAAAAGCCATGGCATCAGGACCTCTCCTATTTTAATTACGAACACACCTCACCTGTCGTGGGGGTGTGGATTGCTCTGGACGAGGCCACCATCGAGAATGGCTGCATGCAGCTTCTCCCCGGCGAACATCGCGAGCCCATTCTTCATTGGAAACGCCGCGACTGGCAAATCTGTGACAGTGAAATCGCAGGAAGACACAGCACCGCCGCACCGCTCCTTCCCGGAGGTGCCCTCCTCTTTGACGGTCTGCTTCCCCATGGAACACCATACAACTCATCTTCCCGCCGCCGCCGAGCCCTGCAGTTTCACTACATCGGCAAAAACGCGACGGCAATCGCAGCCACCCAGCGCATGGCCGTCTTTGGAAGCGAGGGGAAAGATGTCTCCTGCTGACGCAGTTGATCACATAACCGGCTCAGCAAATCAATATCTTGTGCATTTTTGCTGAGAAAATGCTCTTGATAAATAAACACATAAGGCACACAATACACACATGCTCTTTGAGTGCGATCCCGACAAGGAAGCTGCAAATCTTGCAAAACACGGGGTGGACTTTTCGGCAGTCGAGTTGGTGTTCAGAGATCCTCGACGAATCATTAAGAAGGACAAAAAACACAGCACAGATGAGGAAAACCGTTTTTATGCCGTTGGCCACGATGGCAAAGGTGTTTTGACCGTGCGATTCACTTGGCGAAGTGGCAGAGCGCGCATCATAGGAGCTGGGTACTGGAGGAAACAAAAAAAAGATTATGAAAACCAGAAATGAAGTAAGTTATACTGATGAACCCAAAGGCGAGGGGTGGAATTACAATGAATCCCAAACCCTGACACCGGAAGAGCAGACCGCCCTCGAGCTGCCGACTCCGAAGCAGGCTCGGGGGATGCGTTTGGTGCGTCGGCCTGCCAAGCTCACCCGGATCAACATCCGCCTGGCCGAAGAAACCCTCTCCGGTCTCAAGGCTCGCGCTGCGGATATCGGCATGCCCTATCAAACACTTGCCGCCTCCGTCCTGCACATGGTGGCCACCGGAAAACTAAACCTCGCCCTTGTACCCTCGGGGAAGAAATAAGCCTCACTCCTATTTTAGGAGATGCGCCCATCTCATTGGCGGCAGCTATTTTTTGGGGGGGTTGGCGAGGCGGCGGAGGGTGGTTATACATTTTCCGAATTCAATGAGAGGGAGGGCAGGATAGCCGACCCATGTTTCTCCAGCGGGGATATTTTTTCTGACGCCGCTGCTTGCGCCGATGCGCGCACCAGCCCCGATGGTGAGGTGATCGGCGAGTCCAACGCGGCCCCCCATTTGGACGAAGTCCCCGACGACTGTGGAGCCCGAGATGCCCCCAAAGGCGGCAATGATGACTCCACGTCCAATTTGGACGTTGTGGGCAATTTGGCAGAAGTTGTCTATTTTGGAGGTGGGGCCGATGACAGTATCTCCGAAGGCGCCGCGGTCCACGGTGCAGAGAGCACCGAGGGAAACATCATTGTGCAGAACAACCTTGCCGAGTTGCGGGACATCCACGGGACCGGTTGAGGAGGCGGCGACCCCAAAGCCGGCTTCACCGATCACACAGCCAGAGGAGATTTTGACGCGGTGACCGATGATGGCACAGGAAATGGTGACATTGGCACCGATGGCGCAATGTGTGCCGATGGAGACTCCGGGGCCGATGACGGAATTGGGGCCGATGGTCGTTCCGGAGTCGATGGTGGCGCCGGGGCCGATAATGACGCCGGGGGAGAGGGAAACGTCGGCGGCGATGGAGGCATCCGGGTGCAAGCTGGGAGCGTCAGCGGGGTGGGTACGCAGCGCAAAGAGGCGGAATGCGGCCATGGAGAAGGATCCGCGGGGGGTGGGAGTGATGATGGCCGCCACGCCCTGAGGGATGCGGTCAAGGTCGGCCTTGCGACACCAGATTGCGGAAGCCCGGGTGTTGATGGGAGCGGATCCCTTGGTTTTTTCAAGAAATGCCATGTCGCCGGGACCGGCCTCATCCAGGGGAGCGCAGGAGGAAATGGAAACGGAGGCGGCGGTGGAATCCGCGAGTTCGCCGCTCCCTGCCTGTGCGAGGTCGGAGAGAGGAAGGGGGCCGAGCGTGATGTAAAATCGTGGGTCCATGAAGAATGATTGTGAGGCAAAATTGGAAAAGCTGAAAGATTGAAAAGTTGATCACGCGAGCGGAGCGATAGCGGTTTTAAGAACCATGGACATCGCGGAGGAGGTTCAAATGGCCCGAGCCTTCATACTCGCAACATTGCTTTGGCTCATACCAATCAGTTTTTAATTGTTGTGATCATATGCTCGGACCCCTTTGACCTTTGACAGGCGTTGTCATTGTCGCCCTGCACGATCCCGGGGGAGGTTTTCATTTTCGCGGAGTCCTTGTCAGTGATGTTGGACTGGATCTCCTTTTTCCGAACCTTTCTGACCGCAAGGCGGCCAATCGCTCTCTCAGTTAAAGGCTGACAGGAGATACAGAAGGTTTGATTGCTTTTACAAAAAGGAGTTCCCAATTCATGTGGCAGCCCGTATCAGACACATCATAACCCACACAACTCTCAATCCCCTGCAGGACCGTTTGAAGATCAGCCTGATCAATCCCGAACAGCATTTGGCAGTAATTGGCCATCACCGTCGGGGTTGGGAACTGCCACGTATAGGATTTGAGTTCGGATGACACGATCTGAAAGCCACAATCTGTCAAATCCACAAGCGTATGGTCAGCCAGGAAAAGGCCCTTGTGGCCCATCGAGCTGTGCCGATCCACAAAGCCATTCAGGAAGCGATCCACTCCTGAGCCAATCTGGACGTCGGCAATGACAAAAATACCTTCAGGGGCCAGAATTCTCATGGCTTCACGATAGAAATCGATCTGTGGATCAACGTGGTGTAAACCGGCAAGACTCACCACACGATCGACAGTTCCATCGGTCAGAGGCAAATCGGCGATGGTTTTGCAAAACAGGGTCGTGTTATCAATCGATCCTTTAATCTGCTGAGCAAAGGCATCTGAAGTTTCAGCGAAATACAATTTCACTCCAGGAACGGAAATGAAATTCCTCAGGTATCCCCCCCCAGAAGGGGCATCACAGAGGGTCTGACCAGGAGACAAATCCAGGAAGGAAAGCACTGTCTCAAACTCCGCTTGACGAGCCAATGGCCAGTCGACCATCGCTTGATGGTAGAGTTTGCCGCGCTGATTGAAGATGTCGGAATAGGTGTCAAACATGGGGATGGATTGAAGTAGATTATGGGAGAAATGGGAGTCGGCAGACGTATTCAGGGCTTCAGCCAGCCCGACAGCCTTTGCATGAGCCATCTTTTGCGCTGCTGGAGCCAAGCGATGCGTTGATTGTGCCGGACTGCGATGGTGGCGGCCCTCACCCAGGAGGCGCTCACCCCTTGCTGCCGTGCCGTCTCCTGCAAAAACCTCAAGGCATCCAGGGCGCTTCCTTCGACACGCAGGCTGCGGATTTGCTGATCGGTGGCATCTTGGTCAAAACAAGGTGGCAGTCCGGCCCCGGCGAGGCGAAAGGTGAGAATGTTGCGGATGCATTTTTCGCATTGGCAGCAATTGCGGTCCTTTTCGGCTCCCTCCCAGCAGACGCGTACATGCTCCAAAGCCTCGGGCCAAGCCATCAACGTTTTTACTTTGCCAAAGCGGCGCTGCTCGGCCCCGTCATGAATCAGGGCAAAACCCCGGCTGCCCAACAACGGATCAGTCACAGGGTTCGATCCATAGGGGAAGGAGAGGCTGTGATAGCTGTAGGAGCTGGCAATCAGGCCGGTGTCGAATTGCCCTTGGAGCAGGCTGAGGCAGGCGGCGATCCCCGTGCCAAAGCCGGTCACCCACCCGATGCTAGGGTCCACGACGGCCCGAAAGTTCGTCGACATGGGCACGGTGGCGAGGTGCAGGCTGCTGAGCATGGCGGTGGCCCGCTGCAGGGCACGATCAAACACTTCAGGCTGATCGAGAGGGATATCGAACCCATGGACAAAGAGACCCGCTTTCAAGGGTTGGACTCGTCGGCCCTGACGAGCGGTGGCATGGCGAGAGACAGTGTAGCTGCTGTCCACACCGCCAGAAAAGGCGGCGACCGCCGCAGGTTGCCGATTCAGCACAAGTTCCCGCTCAACGTCGGCCACGATGGAGATTTCGGCAAGGGAAGGCACCCAACTGGCCCATGCCGCCTGGAATTCCTCCAAGTTGCGCAACAATGAAGGGGAAACCTCGCCATGGATGACCATTTGGCTCGCTGATTTCATTGCCAGCAGCACCGTCGCCACCGCAAAGGCATCGCTGTTGGGAGCCAGTGCCGCCTCGTGGGCTCGGGGCACCCGGAACCAGAGGGTGTGGGATTGGGTGCCCAACTCCAGACGGGCGCTGACGGTGACGGTGTCCCCGCCGTAATGTCTCGCCTCAGGCCATACGTGTAAGGGTGGTTTGATGGATTTTCTCCCGTCCACAGTAAGATTTCGATGAGGTTGGGAGCGCGTTTCGAAGCTAATGAGTATGTGCTTCAGGTGGGGGCAGGAAGCGGTTAATTGATCAGAGTAAAGCAGATGGGATCATGCAGGTGTTCGTGGCAGTCAAGAGTGGACTAAAATATGCAGAAACGTCGAGATTTACCATCCAGATTTTCCCCTCTTCCAGTCCAATGCAAAGGGATGCTGCGGAGGAATCCGCGAGTTCGCCGCCCCCTGCCTGTGCGAGATCAGAGAGAGGAAGGGGGCCGAGCGTGATGTAAAATCGTGGGTCTATGAAGAATGATTGTGAGGCAAAATTGGAGAAGCTGAAAGATTGAAAAGTTTACCACGCGAGTGGAGCGATAGCGGTCTTAAGAACCATTGACATCGCGGAGGAGGTTCAAATGGCCCGAGCCTTCATACTCGCAAGATCGCGTAGGTGTGGCCTAACCGCTCTCCATCAAATTCACAAATCTCTCTTTCTCTCCCATTGGTAACACGTTTTTCCAGGGGATTCTCTCACCCTATACTGTTACCTATGTCCCCGGTTTATTTGTTACCCATGTGCCCGGTCCGAACCCAATATAATCAAGACGGGAGTTGTCGGTCGACGCGTCTTGGTGCTCATTTCGTGGGTTCCGGGAACATAAACTCTGGGACCTGTATGAAGCAGGCACTCCCCGCGTAAAGAGTCATCGACACCTCGCTGTCGGGATCGAGCCAGATACGACGCGGCTTTAGTTGAAAGGTTGGCTCGGAGTCGCGGCGGGATGCGAGAGCGGATTCTGCGGAACGAGCTACTTGCAGAATACTATCTCCCGTAGTAAGCCGTTTGAGTTGGCCGTCGAACACATATCGCTCAGGCGAGGACAACTCAATGATCGAAAATGGATAATTGTTGGTCGTAGGCATCAGGAGGTTGTGTAAGCGGGCCTCGTAATATGGGTCAGTGTAAAGCTGAAGTCGAGCCTCATCATAAGGTGTCTTGTATCTGAAAAGACAAACCAAGAGGTCAGTCTTTGGTGGCGTCCATGTGAAACCGTCAGAAAGATATCGATAACAAAAGGAAACCTCTTGAGCAGGGGGGCCCTTGATAAGCTCTGCAACGCTCAAGACACAGTCAGCATAGATAACCTGGCCTGGTCCTTTCGTGTTTTTAACGGAGATTATCTTGCCGACTACAACGACATCAGATGCGCATGTGAGCCACTCGACGGAAAGAGCGCTTGCAATTTCGGCATGTGCATCAAGTCGAAAAGCAAAGGCTACTATCGCAATTATGAAACAGTTACGCATGAAGTTGACTTTCATCTCGGAACGCGCCCTTTTTTGGCTATCAACGTCAAAGTCATCCTACGCCTGACCGAGGGCGCGCTCCGACTTCGGGGTTGATGGTTGAATGTTCATGGCGGGTTGAACTCGCGGCGGGTCAGGCGTTAGGATCGACGTCTTGTTATGCTCCGATTTTGTTGATCTTACTTTGCAGTAGCGGGAGCGAAATGAAATAGACAAACGTCAAAACAACTAGAACAGCATTTGTTGGAACATCGATTCCTTTGTTTTCCTTCACCGCTCTCGCCGATCTAATCATCAAATAGATGAACTGCATTAGCAGCGCCAATCCGATCACGAACCCCACAATAATGAGCGGACTCGTCGATGGAGAAACATCCGCTCCAGCTCGCAGCGCCTCCATTTGTTTCTGAAATCCAAGAAGCCCGAAGATGAACACGAACAGGTAGGCGATAAGCAGGATAAGCGTTGCTGAAACATTCTTTCGAATGTCGATGACCTTTGAATCGGTGATCTTGTTGACGTCCGCGGCGATTCGGTAGTTCCAAACGAACGCGTATAGACCTCCCGTCAACATCACGAAAAACCAATGCAGCACTGGATTTCTATTTTTCTGCATAACAGTATTATTGAACAACACGCTGTAATTGACCTGCAAATGCAGCGTGTTGTATAACTCCTACAAATACGGCATCGAAGGGCAGACTTCGTCCATGGCGTTGCATGGAGCATTTTTTAGCTCCATAGAAACCCCTGCTCAAGAAAAAACGGATGCAAGTGAGGATACGTATTCGAGGCAGGTCCAGAGCCTCTGGGCCTTGAGCTCTTTGCGGCGCTTGAAGCCATGGTCCACGCGAGAGTTTGGGGGATCGGCGCGAGTTGTTGGAGTGAAATGATTTAAAGTTTCGGGATGATTTTTTGATCTCAAGAAATTTGTTCCAAATTCCTCTACGGGGCATCTTTGCGCCGGGCTTGTCATTTTTTTGGTTTTTGGATATTTGGGGAGTATGAAATGGACTGGGCGGCGTCAGAGTTCGAATGTGGAAGATCGCCGGGGCATGAGTCCACGGGGGCGAACGGTGATTGGAGGCGGACTGGGGATTATTGTGATTATCGCCTTTGCCATTTTTACGGACACCGACCCGATCAGGCTGCTTGATGCCTTGACCGTTGAGCAGGCGGCCGGGACGTCAGCCAATCAGCCGGCGCAAGATGATGAAGTTCGTCAGTTTGTGTCCACGGTGCTTGCGGATACCGAAGAGGTTTGGACGGAGGCTTTTGCAACGTCAGGTAAACAATACAAAACGCCCCGGTTGGTGCTTTATTCCGGGACAACGGAAATGCCGGGAGGATTGGCGCAAGGTGCGACCGGGCCATTTTATCTGCCGGCGGATCAGACCATCTATCTGGATTTTTCGTTTTTTGACGAGATGCGTCAGAGGTTTGGAATGAACGGAGATTTTGCGGCGGCGTATGTCATTGCGCATGAGGTGGGGCATCATGTGCAGCATCTGCTTGGGTTGACGGATCAGGTCCACGGGCAGGCCGGACGCATTTCGGATTCGGATTACAATCAGCTTTCGGTGCGGCTGGAGCTTCAAGCGGATTTTCTGGCGGGGTTCTGGGCGCATCATGCAGACAAGCGATGGCAGATATTGGAGGAGGGGGATATCGACGAGGCGCTTGGTGCGGCGGCCATTGTGGGGGATGACCGTCTGCAAAAGGCGACCCGTGGGCGGGTGGTGCCGGATTCATTCACCCATGGAACCTCGGAGCAACGAACGCGGTGGTTTCTGAAGGGGTTTCAAACGGGGAAATTGGCCGACGGCGATACTTTTCAGATACCTTATGGGCAGCTGTGAGGATTGGCTGTTTTGGTAACTGGAACAAGAGTCCACCATGAAAGACATGAAGGGGGAAGAAGAAGGGCTGTTGTGATGTGTTCCCACTCAGACTCCTTGGGTGAATGAACCATCCAAATCTGTTTTTGCAAATATCATCTTCCTTCATGCTCTTCATGTCCTTCATGGTAAAATCAAATGCCTTAAAGGGTCAGAGGTTTCCCATCATCGAATCAATGAGCCCCCACCAGCTCAATGGCTCGTCGAATTGGACGGCGAAGAGATAAAAACCGGCCAGCATGGCACTGGACAGGATGGCGAGCAGGCTGGCAAACACTAAGATCTGAGGTTTCAGCTGGTGGGAACGTCCTCCATCCTCTGCCAAAAAAGCAAACACTCCGATGAGGGTTATAGTGATGAGGGGCATGATGGGGGAGAGGTAGCGGGCTTCCTTGCTGAAGCCGGCCGCTCCGAGGAGGACCAGGACGATGAGGTAGATTGCGATGGCGAGGAGTGGGAAAATCAGAACCGGCTGTGGGGATGTGTTTGTGGTCCCTGAAAAGAATTTTGCCCATCGGTTTGGGAATGGTGTCATTGAGGAGGCTGATCCGGGGGGGAAGCTTTGAGGTGTGGCTGGTCTACGGAGGAGCAAAAATAGAGCGGCGGGGATGACCAGCGCTGCAAGGGGTGAGAGCAGGAGCAGCTTGGCGGGGAAGTAGAGGAATGGCTGATCCTGGCGGCCGGCCAGGAATTGTTTTTTGGCGAGGATGTCTGGTGGGATCGAGAGCCACTTGGGAAACCACTCGCCGGTGGATTTCAAGAAGATCGCTTCCCAGATGATGAAGACCAGAAGGGCGGGTATGACGAATAGGAGGAGGTTGCGGAGTCGGGTTTTGTTGGCGGGTTTTGAAAGATTGGGAAAAGTGAGTGGCAGGAGAGAAGCCGGCGGGACGCCAGCGGTCCCAGGGGAAAGCAGGAGGACGGCCAAGGCCATGGGGGGGAGGAACACTAGCATGAGCAATTTTGTTCCGACGGCTGCGGCCATGCAGGCGGAGGCAAGGATCAGGGCGGCGAGGGGTTTGGATGATCGCAGGAGAAAGATCCCGACAAAAGCCCAGGCCATCCATGCGGCGAGGACGTTATCCATCCAGACCCGGCGTGAGCAAAAGCTTAGAATGGGATCCAGAAAAGCGGCCAGCGTGGCGACTCCAAAAAGCATCCGTCGCCAGAGAGAATCTTCGTCCCTTAGCAGGAACCGGTAACCCAGAAACACCACGGCGGCGGCGGCTGCCAGGTGGGCGGCAAGGGAGAGCAGGACACTCCACCGTGCGAAGCCGGTTGCAACAAACGGCCTGAGAAGCCATGGAAACCCCGGGGGATGATTGAAGATCGCGTGGTCATACATCTCAGGAGGAAGCGAGGACAGGATACGGCTTCCCTGGAGGGTGTATCCCGAACCCTCGGACATCGAGAGCGCGAGGCGCAGATAAATCAGTTCGTCAGCATTGGTTGGCGGCCTGAGCAGGATGGGCGCGTGCATGGCCACGGTGAAGACCGCCATGAGAGCCGTCACAATCACCGCAAAGCGCAGCCCGGCGCTCAAACTACACTCCTTTGAGCCCGGACATGAGGAGGGCGGCGTTGCTTTGGGAGTGCAGCAAATTGCTCACCAGAATTTCCATGGCTTCCCCGGCGGGGAGTTCCGAGAGTTGGCGGCGAAGAAGGGCCACCCGCTCAAATTCGTCAGGATGGTAGAGCAATTCCTCGCGGCGGGTTCCGGATTTGACAATGTGAATCGCGGGGAAAATGCGTTGTTCCGCGATTTGGCGATCGAGGTAAATCTCCATGTTTCCCGTGCCCTTGAACTCTTCAAAGACGAGGTCATCCATGCGGCTTTTTGTTTCGATCAGCGCTGTGGCAAGGATCGTGAGGCTGCCACCCTCCTCCACATTGCGCGCGGAACTGAAAAATTTGCGGGGCCGGGCCAGCGCTTTTGTGTCAACACCACCACTCATCGTGCGGCCTTTTCCGGGTTGGAGACTGTTATAACCGCGGGCCATGCGCGTGATCGAGTCGAGCAGGATGATCACATCCTTCTTTAACTCCACAAGGCGCTTGGCACGTTCGCAGACCGCCTCACAAATTTGCACATGTCGGGTGACCGGCTCGTCAAACGTCGAAGAATAAATTTCGCAATCCAGTTCCAATTTAAAATCCGTGACCTCCTCCGGGCGTTCGTCCACGAGAAGAATGATCAGGCAGGCGTCCGGATGATTTTCCCGAATGGCTTTGGCGATTGTCTTGAGAAGGATCGTTTTCCCCGAACGTGGGGGGGCCGCAATAATTCCGCGTTGGCCCATGCCAAGGGGCGCGATGAGATCCACCGCTCTGGCAGCGATGGCGGGGTTTGTGGGCGATTCCAGAAACACCCGACGATCAGGGAAAAGCGGCGTGAGCTTGTCAAAATCCATGGGAGACTCCCACTCGGCAGCGGGGATGCCTTCAATCGCTAGAACGGTCTTGGCAAGCAGCGCCCTGTCATTTTTTGTGGCGAGTTCACAAGTGATCAAAATCCCCGGCCGCAGGGAATACGTTCTCAGAAATTCCCGGGGCACAGAAACGTCTTCCGAGCACGGGCGCAGGCCAAATCGAGGCCACCGCAAAATTCCATGGTCTCCATTGATCTCGAGCAGTCCCTCGGCGATGACCGTTTCATTGGCGGCCAGATGAAACCTGACGATATCGGCCACGAGGTGGTGGCGGGAAGCCTCGGCGCGGACTTTGAGGCCAAGTCCCCTCGCCTGCTCGATGAGCTGGGCAATGGGCAGGGCCTGCAATGCGTTTAAGGAAAGCGGCGGTGGGGTGGGTTCTTCAACCGTTTGGGACATGAAAAGAGAGTGCGAGGAGATCGGACTGGGTTTCGAGGGCTTCAAGCGAGCCATCGTTCCAAACCACATGGTCTGACTTCTTGATCTTGTCCTCCAGAGCGCTCTGCGAAGCAATCATTTTTTTTGCGATATCCTCGGAAACCCCCGGACGGGAGCAAAGACGTTGCTGTTGGATCGTGTCGGAACACGCCACCACGACCACCGCGTCGAAGGACTCTTGAGCTCCCACTTCATACAGCAGCGGGATATCCACCAGACAGGGAAGACCGGCCTGACGGCACTCGTCCACGAGGCACTGCCACTCCTGCCGCACTTTGGGATGCAGGATCTCCTCAAGCGCCCGTTTGCGGTCAGGGTCGGAAAAAATCAGCGACCGCAGGAGCTTGCGGTCGGGAGTTCCATCAGAGCGATATGCCTGAGGATGCACATTCTCGCCAACAAGCCGCCGCACACTCAGGTCATCATTTAACAACCGGTGGACAGCAGCATCCGAATCGTAAAATTTGGCTTTCAGCCTTTTGGAGAAGATGGCCGCGAACGTGGACTTGCCGGTGGCAATCCCTCCGGTCAGCCCCAGAATTGGCGTGCTCAAGGGGTGGGTTGTGGGGCGGCCGGTGCGGACACTTTGATGGCAAATTCATCAAACTCGACATTCAGGCCAGCGTTGGAAGCCAGGTATTCAATGGCAGCTGAGGCGGGAATCCCATCCAGGTTGAGATTGATCTTTGCTGGATGATCGGCGGGAACGATCCAAACCAGATTGAGGCTAAAACCTTCCGGCCCCTGCTTGTTGATGAGTTGCGCGGTGTAATCAAAGGCCTCCCGGGCGCTGACATCATTCAGCACCAGGTTCGAAAGCATGATGCCATCCAATGTTTTTTTGAGAGAGGCCGAACGCGCCAACTTCTGGTTGATGAGGCGCAAATGGTTTTTGGCAGTGATATTTTTGGGGTCGGTGACCAAGGTCGATTCGAATAGGGCTTTCGCTGCAGTGAGATCACCAGCGCGGTAAGCGGTGAGGCCATCTTGCAAAGAGGAATCGTTAGCGATGAGGGTGGTCGCGAACACAACAAGGAGGAGGGCGGCGATTTTCACGGTGAGGGATTCTGACACAGATTAGGGTATCGGGCAACTAGCGCTTGCGCAGAGATGTTTGGAGATGGGAGATCATTACTGTCCAAAATAAATCCCGCGGAGACGCGGAGGCGCAGAGGGAATACCAAGAATAACCAAGGAGGTTGCATCCCATTTTCGCTTTTCCCCTGAGAGCCTCTTCTCAGCGTCCCTGCGGGAGAACCTGTATTGGACAAGAGTGATTGAGGATGGATGGCTGTTTCTTTTCCAAAAAGCCTCAATCCCAAGAAATTTGTTCCAAATTCCTCTACCTCGATTGGTGATATCGTGTATGACAGTCCATCATGAGCCTGCCACCCAGCATTCACGTTGTTGACCATCCTCTTGTTCAATCCAAAGTTTCCATCTTGCGGGATAAGACGACGGGAACCGAATTGTTTCGGCGCACGCTGGGAGAGCTGGCGGTGCTTGTGGCCTACGAAGCGACCCGTCATTTGCCGGTCAAAGAATATACAATTGAGACACCGCTTGAGGAGTGTGTCGGTCATCGGTTGGCGACGCCGGTCACGCTGGTTCCGATTCTTCGAGCGGGGCTGGGCATGGCAGAGGCGATTTTGAGGATTCTGCCTTCAGCAAATGTGGGTCATGTGGGCATGGCCCGAAATGAACGAACATTTCTTCCTGAGAGTTATTATTTCAAAGCCCCACCAGACCTTGCCACCTCCGAGGTCTTCCTTGTGGATCCCATGTTGGCCACCGGAAACAGCTCGGCCGATGCGGCGGACGAATTAAAATCCAAGGGGGCCACCAAGCTGAGCTTGATTGCGTTGATCGGATGTCAGCAGGGGGCCGAGCTTTTTCATAAACGTCATCCGGATGTTCCCGTTTATTTGGCGGTGTTGGATCCGACGCTTAATGAGAAGGCGTATATTGTGCCCGG